>NZ_RZPB01001330.1:0-863 GCF_003998535.1 Mesorhizobium sp. M7A.F.Ca.AU.002.02.1.1
GTGCAATACTCGCGGATCGAGCTTTGCGCCTCGTCGTCGATAACCGGGCCGACATCGGTCGAAATCCGCCAGGGATCGCCGACGTTGAGCGCCTCCATGGCGCCCTTCAGCATCTCCAGCATCTTCTTCTCGACGTCCTTCTGCACGTAGAGTACGCGCAGCGCCGAGCAGCGCTGGCCGGCACTCTGGAAGGCGGAGGCGAGGATATCGCGCACCGCCTGTTCGGGCAGCGCGGTGGAATCGACGATCATGGCGTTGAGGCCGCCGGTCTCGGCGATCAGCATGGCGTCGGGCGCGGCCGTCCCGGCCAGCTGCTTCTCGATCAGCTTGGCAACCTCGGTCGAACCTGTGAAGCAGACGCCAGCGATGCGCGGATCGGCGGTGAGCGGCCCGCCGACCGATGGGCCGTCGCCAGGGAGCAACTGGATGACGTCTTCCGGCACGCCGGCCTCGCGCAGCAGTTCGACGGCGCGGAAGGCGATCAGCGGCGTCTGCTCGGCCGGCTTGGCGATCACCGAATTGCCGGTGACGAGCGCTGCCGCGATCTGGCCGGTGAAGATGGCGAGCGGGAAATTCCACGGCGAAATGCAGACGATGGCGCCGCGCGCTTGCGTGCCCACCTCGGCATTGGCCGCCTCGGTGGCGTAGTAGCGCAGGAAGTCGACCGCTTCGCGCACCTCGGCGACGCCGTCGGCCAGCGATTTGCCGGCCTCGCGGGTGGCGAGTGCAAAGAACTCGACGGCATTGGCCTCATAGAGATCGGCGGCCCGGTTGAGGATGGCGGCGCGCTCGGCGACGGGACGCTTCGCCCAGGCCGGTTGCGCTTCCACCGCGAAGCGCACGGCGGTCGCGACTTGCTTGGC
>NZ_RZPB01001331.1:0-856 GCF_003998535.1 Mesorhizobium sp. M7A.F.Ca.AU.002.02.1.1
TCGATGAATTGTGCGATGTCGTGCTCGCCGCGCGCCAGCTTGCGCTGGGCGAGGTTCATGGCGCTGATGATCACCGCCAGCATGTTGTTGAAGTCGTGGGCGATGCCGCCTGTAAGCTGGCCGACCGCCTCCATCTTGTGCATCTGGCGGATCTGGGATTCTGCCTTTTCACGTGTCTCGATCTCTCTGCCGAGCGCGACGTTCTTGCGCACCAACTCCTCCTGGGCGACCGCCACCTCAAGGAAGCGGCGGCGCGATTCCCTGATCGCGTAGCCGGCAAGCAGGAAGATCGCCAGCAGTGCCGCCACCGAACCGATGCGTAGCCAGGTCTCGACCTGGTCGGTATGCGCGTCGCGCGCGGCGACGGCTGCGGCGCTGATGCGTCGGACCGTATCCATGCTGGTTCGGATTTCGTCCATGACTGCCTTGCCCTGGCCGCTGCGAATCAGATCCAGCGCTTTCGTCGCATTGCCCTGGTCGTACAGGGCAATCGTCTCGGCCAGTTCAGCCTGCTTTTGCGAAAGCGCGTCCTTGATGTGGTTGATCGGCTGGACGAACTGGTCGTCGGGGGCGGTCAAGCTGTCGATACGGGCAAGTTGCCCCGGAATGGCGCCGACAGCGCTCCGATAGGGTTCGAGATAGGATTTCTCGCCGGTCAGCAGGTAGCCACGCTGGCCGTTCTCGGCTTCCTGTGCCAGAGAAAGCAGACCCGAAAGCAATTGCTGATATTCGATTGCCTCGCGCGCGGCGGCGCGGTTGGCCCGCTGTTCCTCGACCAGCATGGCACGGCTGGCGACAATAAGCGCCAGCACCGCAAAGCCTGCGACAAGCGGGAGCGATTGCCATCGCATGGCAC
>NZ_RZPB01001332.1:0-854 GCF_003998535.1 Mesorhizobium sp. M7A.F.Ca.AU.002.02.1.1
GCGAAGAATGGCGGCACAATTTGCCGTCGGGGCGGGGAGGTGAAGATGCAGGCACATGGAGGGAATTTTCGTGGCCTGTGAACGGATTGAAGTCGATCTCCTCAGAAGGAATTTGCGATGAAGAAAATCAGGAAGGCCGTGATACCGGTGGCGGGGCTTGGAACGCGGTTCCTGCCGGCGACCAAGTCGATGCCGAAGGAAATGCTTCCCGTCGTCGACAGGCCCGTCGTCCAATATGCGGTGGACGAGGCCTTCGAGGCGGGCATCGAACACATCGTCTTCGTGACCGGTCGCAACAAGGCGGTGATCGAGGACTATTTCGACCTGCATCCGGAATTGATCGGCACCCTGGAGCAGACCGGCAAGAAGACCCAGCTGGAGGCGCTCGAAAGCATGCTGCCTGTGGCCGGCGCCACCAGCTTCATCCGCCAGCAATCCCCGCAAGGCCTCGGCCATGCCGTCTGGTGCGCGCGCGAGGTTATCGGCAACGAGCCCTTCGCCTTGCTGCTGCCGGACATGGTGTCCTTCGGCGGTCGCGGATGCCTCGCCGAAACCGTCGAGCTTTATGAGCGCACGGGCGGCAACGTAATCGCCGTCGAGCGTTGCGAACCCAGCGAGACCAACAAATATGGCATCGTTGGCCGTGGCGCCGAGATCGGCGGCGGTTTCGAGGTGACGGCCATGGTCGAGAAGCCGGCGCCGGCCAATGCGCCTTCGAATTTCTACATCAACGGCCGCTACATCCTGCAGCCGGAGATTTTCGCGCTCCTGGGCAATCAGCAGCGCGGCGCCGGCAACGAGATTCAACTGACGGATGCCATGGTTCGTCTGTCGAAGGATCAGCCGTTCTTCGC
>NZ_RZPB01001333.1:0-853 GCF_003998535.1 Mesorhizobium sp. M7A.F.Ca.AU.002.02.1.1
GCGTCCGACGGCGCGCTGATGGCCGAATATGCGCGCGAACGGCGCCTGTATCTGCCGATCCAGGCCATTCCGGACCGCGTCAAGGCGGCCTTCCTGTCGGCGGAAGACAAGAATTTTTACAATCACCCGGGCATCGATGTGACCGGCCTCGGCCGCGCCATCATCGTCAACCTGCAGAATTTCGGCTCGGGCCGGCGCCAGGTCGGCGCCTCGACGATCACCCAGCAGGTGGCGAAGAACTTCCTGTTGTCCTCGGACCAGACCTACGAGCGCAAGATCAAGGAGATGATCCTCGCCTTCCGCATCGAGCAGGCCTATCCCAAGGATCGCATTCTCGAGCTC
This sequence comes from Mesorhizobium sp. M7A.F.Ca.AU.002.02.1.1, assembly GCF_003998535.1. Classification (NCBI taxonomy): domain Bacteria; kingdom Pseudomonadati; phylum Pseudomonadota; class Alphaproteobacteria; order Hyphomicrobiales; family Phyllobacteriaceae; genus Mesorhizobium; species Mesorhizobium sp. M7A.F.Ca.AU.002.02.1.1. Next base: position 343 of record NZ_RZPB01001333.1, read on the forward strand.
TACCTCAACGAAATCTTCTTCGGCTTCGGCGCCTATGGCGTCGCCGGCGCGGCGCTGACCTATTTCGACAAATCGGTCAACGAACTGTCCGTGGCCGAGGCCGCCTACCTGGCCTCCCTGCCCAAGGGGCCGAACAACTATCACCCTTTCAAGCATGCCGATCGCGCGATCGAGCGCCGCAACTGGGTCATCGATCAGATGGTCGAGAACGGCTATGTCACGCGTGAGGAAGGCAACAAGGCCAAGGCCGAGCCGCTGGGCGTGACGCCGCGGCGCAGCGGCACCTATCTGTTCGCCGGCGAGTACTTCACCGAAGAGGTGCGCCGCCAGATCATCGCCCGCTACGGCGAGAATGCGCTCTACGAAGGCGGCCTCTCCGTCCGCACCACGCTCGATCCGAAGATCCAGCTCATTGCCCGCAAATCGATGCAGAACGGGTTGATGAAATACGACACGCTGCGCGGCTATCGCGGGCCGGTGACATCGATCGATGTCTCGGGCGACTGGGGCG
>NZ_RZPB01001334.1:0-844 GCF_003998535.1 Mesorhizobium sp. M7A.F.Ca.AU.002.02.1.1
TCCTTTTCCAGCCTCTCGGCGACGGCAGCCGGCTTACTATCGGCGATAAGCGCGACGTTCGTCAGCACTTTCACAGCATCCGGATCGCGTCCGCACGCCGTGACACGGCGCCTGATATCGTCATAGCGTTCGGTCGCGCCCTCCACCAGTCCGCCGTCCAGCAGGATGACATCGGCGGTGCGAGTGGCAATATCGAAGTCGGATTCCTGCAGGCCCGACAAGACGAGCACTGGCGTATCCTGCGGCGACCGGGCGACGTTCAGCGGTCCGCGCACGGAAAAGAATTCGCCCTTGTGCTCCAGCAGGTGCATCTTTTCGGGGTCGTGGAAGCGGCCGCCGCCCTGGTCGAACAGCAGGGCGTCCGCATCCCAGCCCTGCCACAGACCTTGCACGATGCCGATATATTCCTCACTGCGACGGCGGAAATCGTTAGGCGAAAATCCTTCGGGCCGGCTGAAATTGGCTGCTTCCCGTGGCGCTTGCGTCATGGTTGCGTTCCAGCCACTGCGGCCGTGGCTGATAACGTCGAGCGAAGCGAAACGGCGTGCCAGATTGTAGGGTTGGTGGGCAATTGTCGAGGCAGCGGCAACCAAGCCGATCCTGCTTGTGACAGTCGCCAGAGCGGCCAGCAAGGTCGTCGCTTCGAAGGGCATCCGTTTGTTCGCGGCTTCGCTTTCGGACGCTGGCGCGGCATCGGCAAGCAGCACCATGTCCAGCCCGGCTGCTTCAGCCTTTTGCACGAAACCAGCCAGGCGGCTGAATTCCAACCCAGTCTCGAGTGATGGATCGGCGAGCGAAACGGCAAGATGCATTGTGGCGCCGTTGTCCATCGGGGGTTCCTATG
>NZ_RZPB01001335.1:0-840 GCF_003998535.1 Mesorhizobium sp. M7A.F.Ca.AU.002.02.1.1
CGTCGGCGGCGGCTCCTACGATTTCGTTCGCGATTTTCGCGCTACTTATCTCGACGATCTGACCGAGGACAAGCGCATCACCCGAAAGCTGAAAGTGGTCGCCGCCTGCGGCAACGGCACCGCCGGCGCCTTCGCGCCGCAAGCGCTGCAGCGCATCGGCTGCGAGGTCATCCCGCTCGATGTCGAACTCGACCACACCTTTCCGCGCTACAATCCCAATCCCGAGGATATGCAGATGCTGCATGCCATCAGGGACAAGGTGCTTGAGACTGGAGCCGATGTCGGCCTTGGCTTCGACGGTGACGGCGACCGCTGCGGCGTCGTCGACAATGAGGGCAATGAGATTTTTGCCGACAAGGTCGGTGTGATGCTGGCGCGCGATATCTCCAACCAGCATCCGGGCTCGACCTTCGTCGTCGACGTCAAGTCGACCGGCCTGTTCAACACAGACAGCGTGCTGCGCGCCAACAGCGCCGTCACTGACTACTGGAAGACCGGCCACTCCTACATCAAGCGCCGCGTCGCCGAGCTTGGCGCCGTCGCCGGTTTCGAAAAGTCGGGCCATTTCTTCTTCAATCCGCCGATCGGGCGGGGTTATGACGATGGGCTGGTCACCGCCATTGCCATCTGCCAGATGCTGGACCGCAGCCCCGGCAGTTCGATGGCCGATCTATACCGCGCGCTGCCGCTGACCTTTGGCACGCCGACCATGTCGCCGCACTGCGCGGACGATGTGAAGTATGGCGTTGTCGAGCGGGTGGTTGCCGACTTTCAGGCCATGAAGCGGGATGGAACGGTTTTTGCGGGCCAGAAGATCGCCGACCTCATCACCGTCAACGG
>NZ_RZPB01001336.1:0-836 GCF_003998535.1 Mesorhizobium sp. M7A.F.Ca.AU.002.02.1.1
GATCAAGTGGGCCAACCAGTCGGCCATCTTTGATGATCGAGATGCGATCCGAAAGCCGCAGCACATCGGCCATGCGGTGGCTGATGTAAACGATACCGATTCCGCCCTGCTTGAGCTGACCGATGGTCCGAAAAAGCGTTTCTTCCTCGTGGATGGTCAGTGATGAAGTCGGCTCGTCCATGACGAGCAGCTTGGCGCCCCGCGAGATCGCCTTGAGGATCTCGACCATCTGGCGTTGGGCGAAGGCCAGATCGCCCACACGCGCGGAAGCATCAAGCGAGAAGGCGTACCGCTCGATCAGAGCCTGGGCATCGCGAACCATTGTTCTGGTGTCGACGCGCATGCCGAAGGCGAGTGGCTCGCGAAGGATGAACAGATTTTCGGCAACCGAGCGGTTCGGCAAGACGCTCAGTTCCTGGAAGATCATTGCAATACCGCGGTCGATCCTGTCGCGAAGCGACAAGGCCGTGACGTCCTCTCCGGCGAACAGAATGCGGCCTTCATCCGTTCGATAGGCTCCCATGAGAATCTTCATGAGCGTCGATTTGCCCGCACCGTTCTCGCCGAGCAGCGCGTGCGTTTCACCGGCCATGACCTCGAACGAAATATCAGACAGCACGCGGTTTGCGCCAAACGACTTGCTGATGCGTTGCATCGCTACGATCGCGTTGTGGGACGGTGACGTTTTCGCTTCGGCCATGACGATTTTCTCGATCGCTAGGGGAGCGTCGGCGGCCTGTTGGAGCCCGCCGACGAAAAAGTGGGCTAGAAGCACTCGCCGTTGCAGATTTTTACCACCGAGGCCGGAGCATCTTCCTTGGTGACCTGCTTGAGGG
>NZ_RZPB01001337.1:0-835 GCF_003998535.1 Mesorhizobium sp. M7A.F.Ca.AU.002.02.1.1
CTTTTCCAGTACCCGCAGGGTCTCGGCGTCGAGCTTCAGGCTCTCGCGGCGCTGGTAGAGATCGTCGATGCGGGCAAACAGCCGCTCATTCATTGAAATCGCCGAGAAATGCCTGGACATTTTCGGCGAGATGTCGCGCTCCAGCGCCTGGATCGTCTCGTTGGTGTAGGCGCCGGCGCGGCACCAGAAGATCGACGAGACACGATCGAGCGCTTCGCCGCCGAGTTCCAGCGCGGCAAGCGTGTTCTCGACGGTCGGCGCATCCTTGTTGCCGGCGATCGCCTCGATCTCGGCCTCGTGCGCCTTCAGCGCCGCGTCGAAGACCGGGGAGAAGTCGCCGTCGCCAATGCGCGTGAAATCGGGCAGGCCGAGCGGCCCCTGCCACGCGGTCAGCGGATGGGCGGCGAGGTCGACGGCTTTCGTGGAAGGCATGGACAGTCTTTCGTTGGTGAAGCAGGCAGGTGGGTCGTACCCGATGTAGGGCGCGGCCGGCGGACCCGCAATATGCGGATTTGGCCGATATCGCCCTCAAAAGCCGTCGCAGTTTTCGGCGATCGCCGCTTGTGAACTGGCGGTGATGCGGTTGTCGGTGACCGCGAAAGTTTCCTGCATCAGCATGTCGTTGTTGGGGAAATCGTAGCAGGCGACCACCGTGGTGACGCCGCCTTCGCTTTTCTCGATCCGGTGCCGGATCGCAGCACCGGCAACGGCACCTTTCCATTCGTCGATCGAAGCGATGAATTCCTGCTTGCTCTGCACGATGCCGAGGTCGTCCAGCTTGATGCGGACATCGTCGGCGAGCAGGTCGGACAGTTCCGTGCGGTCGGCGACCAGC
>NZ_RZPB01001338.1:0-834 GCF_003998535.1 Mesorhizobium sp. M7A.F.Ca.AU.002.02.1.1
CGAGGCCTGCAGGAGGGCTTGGGCCGAAAACCGCCGGCGTTTCCTGCGGCCATCCCGACCCGTGGCACCATACGCCGCTCCACCGATCGAGAAGGATCAGAGCCGGCTGCAGCCGCTGACCCCTTCGACCCCGGCCGATACCCAAGATACCCGTTCGAACACGGTGGCGCCATGAACGACACGGGCGTAATCGACCGCTTCCTGGAAACCTTTACCCGCTATATCGATTCCGGATTCGGCCTGCTCGGCGGCGAAGTGGCATTTCTCACCTCCACGCTGATCGTCATCGACATCACGCTTGCCGGCCTTTTCTGGGCATGGGGCGCTGACGAGGACATGCTGCATCGGCTGGTGAAGAAGACGCTCTATATCGGCTTCTTCGCCTTCATCATCGGCAACTTCAATCGCCTCGCCGGCATCGTCTTCGAGAGTTTCTCGGGGCTTGGACTGAAGGCAGGAGGATCAGCGCTCTCGGGCCCCGCACTCCTGCAGCCGGGCCGCGTCGCGCAGGTCGGCATCGATGCCGGCAATCCGATCCTCGAAGCCGCCAGCCAGCTGATGGGCTACGTCTCGTTCTTCGAAAATTTTGTCCAGATCGCAGTGCTTATGACCGCCTGGGCGATCGTGCTGATCGCGTTCTTCATTCTGGCCGTCCAGATCTTTGTCACGCTCATTGAGTTCAAGCTGACGACACTGGCAGGCTTCGTGCTGATCCCGTTTGCGCTGTTCAGCCGGACAGCCTTCCTCGCCGAGAAAGTCCTCGGCAACATCGTCGCGTCCGGCGTGAAGATCCTCGTCCTCGCTGTCATCGTCGGCATCGGCTCGGGTCTCTTC
>NZ_RZPB01001339.1:0-828 GCF_003998535.1 Mesorhizobium sp. M7A.F.Ca.AU.002.02.1.1
GTCTCGACGGCGTCGAGCGTTTCCGTAAGCGAGCCGATCTGGTTGACCTTAACCAGGATCGAGTTGGCAACCCCCATGCGGATGCCGTCGCGCAGCCGCGCCGTGTTGGTGACGAACAAATCGTCGCCAACCAGCTGCGTCTTCTTGCCGATCAGGTCGGTCAGGTACTTCCAGCCTTCCCAATCGTCCTCGGCAAGACCGTCCTCGATCGAGATGATCGGATAGTCGGCGGCAAGCTTGGCCAGGTATTTGGCCTGGGCCTTGGGATCGCGCGTCTTTTTCTCGCCTTCATAGACGTAGTTGCCGTCCTTGAAGAACTCGGTCGCGGCGCAATCGAGGCCGAGCGCGATCTCGTCGCCCGGCTTGAAGCCGGCCTGCTCGATCGATTCCATGATGAAATCGAGCGCCACCGGAGCGCTTTTCAGGTTCGGGGCAAAGCCGCCCTCGTCGCCGACATTGGTGTTGTGGCCGGCATCCTTCAGTTTCTTGCGCAGCGTATGGAAGATTTCCGAACCCCAGCGGACACCTTCGCGCAGCGTCGGCGCGCCGATCGGCAGGATCATGAATTCCTGGAAATCGATCGGGTTGTCGGCATGCGCGCCGCCATTGATGATGTTCATCATCGGTACCGGCAGGAGATGCGCCTTGGTGCCTCCGACATAACGGTAGAGCGGCAGGCCGGCGGCATCAGCGGCCGCCTTGGCCACCGCCAGCGAAACGCCGAGAATGGCGTTGGCGCCAAGCCGGCTCTTGTTGGGCGTGAAATCCTGGACAGCCGTGGAAATCCGACCGTCGAGGTCGATGTCATTCTCGAAGACGGCTCGATGG
>NZ_RZPB01000133.1:0-11135 GCF_003998535.1 Mesorhizobium sp. M7A.F.Ca.AU.002.02.1.1
GCCTGCGGGCGTCGGACCGGTCATTTCAGTCAAGTTCACCGGCGTCGTCGGCGAAGGAAAATCTGGCATCTACAAGGTCGCCGTCGACGGCGTGCCAGATACGTTGATGATCCGCGTGCAGACGGGACCGGCAATCAACGGGACGGAACTGCGTGACGCCACGGGCAAGATCACATTCGGCCAGTTCACCAACCAGATTGAGTACCAGGACGCCGGTTCGGCGCTGAACAATGAGATGAAGAAGGAAGTCCTGGCCAAGGTCGATACGAGCACCTTGACCGGCAAGACCATATCGGTGGTCGGCGCATTCAAGCTGGTCAACCCGAAGAGCTGGCTCGTCACCCCCGTGAGGCTGGACGTCAAATGAAACCGACTGCCGACACCGGACCCGCGACTGGCGACGCCGTGCTTTCGGCGCGCAACATCGTCATGTCGTATGGCGGCGTCCATGCGCTCAAGGGCGTCAATTTCGACATCCATCGCGGCAAGGTCACCACGCTGTTCGGAGAGAATGGCGCCGGCAAGTCGACGCTGATGAAGATCCTCTCCGGCGTGGTCACGCCGACATCCGGCGACATCGTGCTCGACGGCAATCTCGTCAGCTTTTCTTCGTCCTCGGACGCGCGCGATCGCGGCATCTCGATCATCCACCAGGAACTCAGCCTGGCGCCCAACCTCAGCGTTCGCGACAACATCTTCATGGGCCGCGAACTGCGCACCAGGACCGGCCTCGACTTCGCCGAGGAGCAACGCCAGGCGCGCGCTCTGATGGCTGATCTCGAGGAGGACATCGATCCGATGACCCTGGTCGAGGATCTGCGCCTCGGCCAACAGCAGATCGTCGAGATCGCCCGGGCACTGTCGGTCGATTCGCGCATCCTCATCATGGACGAGCCGACCTCCGCGCTCAGCGCAACCGAGGTGGAAGTTCTGTTCAAGGTGATCCGCGATCTGACCAGCCGCGGCGTCTCCATCGTCTACATATCGCATCACCTCGAAGAGGCGCTGCAGATCACCGACTATGCCGTTGTCCTGCGCGATGGCGCGATTACCGCGACGGCCGAAGCCCGGGATATCGATCTCGAATGGATCGTGCGCAACATGGTCGGCGAGAATTTCGATCTCGGCTCGCCGCCGACCGGCCATGAATTCGGCGAAGTCGCCCTATCGATCGAGGATGTCAGCGTCGTCGACACTTCGGGCTCAGGTTATTCCGTCGTCGATCACCTGTCGCTGGACGTGCGAGCAGGCGAGATCGTCTGCATCTACGGGCTGATGGGTGCCGGGCGCACGGAATTGCTGGAGGCCGTCGCCGGACGAGTGCCGATGGCGGGCGGGCGGGCGCTGCTGGAAGGCGAGGACGTCTCGGGGCTGAGCATTGCCCAGCGTATCTCCAGAGGGCTTGTGCTGGTCCCCGAGGACCGGCAGCGCGACGGGCTGGTGCAGACGATGACCGTCGGTCGTAATCTTTCGCTCGCCAGCATCGAAGCGTTCGCCAGGGGCCTGTTTCTGTCTCGTTCCAGAGAGCGAGAGCTGGTCGAAGACTCGATCCGCAAGGTGACCGTCAAGACCGCTGGCGGCAACGCCATGATCGGATCGCTGTCGGGCGGCAATCAGCAGAAGGTCGTCATCGGCAAGATGCTGACGACCAATCCCAAGGTTATCCTTCTCGACGAGCCGAGCCGCGGCATCGATGTCGGCGCCAAGGCCGAAGTCTTCCGCTTGCTGAGCGAACGCGCTGCGCAGGGCCTTGCCGTCGTCTTCTCGACCTCTGAGGTCAACGAATGCCTCAGCATTGCCCACCGCATCGTCGTCATGCGCCGCGGCAGGATTTCAGCCGAATTCGGCGCCAATGCCACCAAAGAGCAGATCATGGCCGCCTCGGGCGAAGCCGTGGTCGCCTGATCACCAGGAATTTCGGAGCCCACACCATGACCGATGTCAGCCAGGCCAGAAAACAGTCCAGTCCAAGCGCGAGCGAAGGCTTCGATCTCGCCAAGCTGCTGCTCGAGGGCCGCGCTTTCTTTGCCCTGATCGTCATCATCGTCGTCTTTTCGATCCTGTCGCCCTACTACCTCTCGGTGGCGAATTTCCTGACCATGGCCTCGCATGTCGCCATCTTCGGAATCCTCGCGATCGGCATGCTGCTTGTCATCCTCAATGGCGGCATCGATCTGTCGGTGGGGTCGACGCTGGGCTTGGCCGGCGTCGTTGCCGGCTTCCTGATGCAAGGGGTGACGCTGAGTTGGCTGGGCGTCGTTCTCTATCCGCCGGTGTGGGTGGTCGCGGTGCTGGCCTGCATGCTGGGCGCCGTCGTCGGGCTGATCAACGGCGTGCTCATCGCGCGCTTCAAGGTTCCAGCTTTCGTCGCCACCCTCGGCGTCATGTACATGGCGCGCGGCCTGGCGCTGCTGATGACCAGCGGCCTGACCTACAACAATCTCGGCGGCAAGCCGGAGCTCGGAAACACCGGCTTCGATGCGCTTGGCTTCAACCGCTTGTTCGGCGTGCCGACGGGCGTCGTGGTTCTCGTGGTCATCGCGCTCATTGGCAGCATCGTCCTGAACCGCACCGCTTTCGGGCGCTGGCTCTACGCCTCGGGCGGCAATGAACGCGCGGCCGAACTCTCCGGCGTTCCGGTCAAGACAGTGCAGATTTCCGTCTATGTGCTGTCGGGCATCTGCGCCGCCATTGCCGGCCTGATCCTGTCCTCGCAGCTTACATCGGCGGGACCGACCGCCGGCACCACCTACGAACTGACGGCCATTGCGGCCGTCGTCATCGGCGGCGCGGCACTGACCGGCGGCCGCGGCAACATCCGCGGAACCCTGCTCGGGGCCTTCGTCATCGGCTTCCTGTCCGACGGTCTGGTGATCATCGGCATCTCATCCTACTGGCAGACAGTGTTCACCGGCGCGGTCATCGTGCTCGCCGTGCTCCTCAATGCCGTTCAGTATCGCCGCCGCAGCAAGCTCCCAAGCGCGACAGGTGGCCAACCGACTTCTCAGAAACGGGGGAAGGCCGAACCGGCCAATCCTGCCCAAGGGAAGACTGCCAGGTGAACTGGCAGCAACACCGCGTAATCATTGGAGGAATGTACATGAAAACCATGCTGAAAAGTCTGCTCGCGGCCGCGATGGTCGTTGGGTTCACGGCCGCCGCGTCAGCCGCGGGCCTGATCTCGATCATCGTCAACGATCCGGCCAATCCCTACTGGCTGACCGAGGGCAACGTCGCCAAGGCCGAGGCCGAGAAGCTTGGCTATACGGCCAATGTCGGCGCCCACAAGGGCGATACCAATACCGAAAGCAATTTGATCGACACCGCCATCACCAACAAGTCGGTGGCGATCATTCTCGATCCGGCCAACGCCGACGGCTCTGTCGGTGCGGTGAAGAAGGCGATTGCAGCCAACATCCCGGTGTTCCTTGTCAATGCCGAGATCAACCAGGAAGGCCTCGCCAAGGGGCAGCTCGTTTCCAACAACGCGCAGGGCGCTGCTCTCGGTGCCCAGCAGTGGGTGCAGGCCGTCGGTGAAAAGGGCAAATATGTCGAACTGCTCGGCGCCCCGTCGGACAACAATGCCGCCACGCGCTCGAACGGTTACGCGACTGTGCTGAGCCAGTACCCGGATCTCGAAAAGGCTGCTTCGCAGGTCGCCAACTGGGATCGTACCCAGGGCCACGACAAGATGCAGAGCATGCTGCAAGCCAATCCCGACATCATCGCCGTGATCAGCGGCAATGACGAAATGGCTCTCGGCGCGGTTGCGGCGCTGAAGGAAGCTGGCAAGCTCGCCGGCATCAAGGTCGGTGGCTTCGACGGCTCCCCGGACGCGGTTGCGGCGATCAAGTCCGGTGAACTGCAGTACACCGTGCTGCAGCCGGTCGCCATCTTCTCGGCCAAGGCCGTGCAGCAGGCGGACTCGTTTATCAAGACGGGTGCCACCGGTGCGGCGACCGAGAAGCAGCTGTTCGATTGCCTTCTCATCACCAAGGACAATGTCGACAAGTACACCGCACCCTTCGTGCTGTCTGAGTAATACCTGCACAGGGGGTGTCCTTGCGGACACCCCCTGTCTCTTCTACGAAATGACTGCCCTCGTGAACTGCCTTCGCAACCAATCGGAATTTGCGGCATGAAAGACCTGCTGATCGGCATCGACGCGGGAACGTCGGTGATCAAATCGATCGCTTTCGATCTGTCCGGGCGGCAGCTCGCCATGACGTCGGTGCCCAATAGCTTCGTCACGCTGGAAGGCGGCGGCGCCGAGCAGGACCTCGACCAGACCTGGCGCGACATGGCGCGGACCGTTCGCGATCTCGCGGCCAAGATTCCCGACCTCGCGCAACGAATCGCGGCGGTGGCCATCACCGGGCAAGGCGACGGAACCTGGCTGATCGATAGCGACGGCATGCCTGTCTCGCGCGCCTGGCTGTGGCTCGATGCCCGCGCCGGACGTTTGGTGGACGAGATGCGCGCCGATCCCCGGGATCGCAGGCGGTTCGAACTGACCGGCACGGGGCTGAATTCCTGCCAGCAAGGCGCCCAGCTTGCCTTCATGAAAAAGAACCATCCCGACATGCTGGAGCGGGCGGCCACCGCACTGCATTGCAAGGATTGGCTCTACTTCAAGATGACGGGCGAACGCGCCACCGATCCCTCCGAGGGAACCTTCACCTTCGGCGATTTTCGGTCGCGCACCTATTCCGACGAAGCCCTCGACATCCTGGATCTGACGACGCATCGCCGCCTGTTGCCTCCCATGCTCGAAGGCACCACCGACCATCATCCGCTATCGCGATCGGCGGCGGCGGAGACCGGCCTGCTCGAAGGCACGCCGGTGGTGCTGGGCTACGTCGACATGGTCATGACGGCGCTCGGAGCCGGCCTCTATGATCCCTCGGGCAATGTCGGCTGCACGGTCATCGGCTCGACCGGCATACACACGCGCTTCGCAGCCACTCCCGACGATGTCGTGCTGAACGCAGATGGCTCCGGCTACACGATCGCCATGCCTATTCCGGGCGCCTTTGCACAATTGCAATCCAACATGGCGGCGACGCTCAACATAGACTGGGTGCTTGGCCTTGCGCGCGACGTGCTCGCCACGGCTGGCGGCAAACCTTCTCATGACGAGTTGCTGAAGGCGCTCGACGCTTGGATGGAAGCATCGGAGCCGGGATCGCTGATCTACCAGCCTTACATATCGCTAGCCGGCGAAAGAGGGCCGTTCGTCGACCCTGACGCACGCGCCGGCTTCATCGGCCTTTCGGTCAAGCATGGCTTTGGCGATCTGGCACGCGGCGTGCTCGAGGGGTTGGCCTTCGCCGCTCGCGATTGCTACCAGGCGATGGGCGCCGTGCCGAGTGAGATCCGCCTGTCGGGCGGCGCAGCGCGCAGTCCGTCTCTACGTCGCATCATCGCGGCGGCGACAAGGGCGCAGGTGCGCACCAGCAGCCGCCAGGAAGCCGGCGCGGCGGGTGCCGCGATGATGGCCGCGGTCGGGCTCGGCGTCTACGGCTCCATGGAAGACTGCGCCGCCGAATGGGTGACGCCGCTTCTCGGCGACTGCGATGCCTATGACGAGGCGCTTTCGCAAACATACGATGCGCTCTTCCCTTCCTTCGTTGCGGCGCGCCAGGCGCTTCGGCCGGTGTGGAAGGGCATGGCGCACCGCACAGGAGCAAGATCTTGAGCAATACAACAGATGTCGTCGATCTCTTCGTGATCGGCGGCGGCGTCAATGGAGCCGGCATAGCGCGTGATGCTGCAGGTCGTGGCCTGTCCGTCATCCTGTGCGAAAAAGACGATCTCGCGCAAGGCACCAGTTCGCGTTCCGGCAAGCTGGTGCATGGCGGCCTGCGCTACCTCGAATATTATGAATTCAGGCTGGTTCGCGAAGCGCTGATCGAACGCGAGGTGCTGCTCGAGGCGGCGCCGCATATCATCTGGCCGATGCGCTTCGTTCTACCGCACAGCCCGCAGGATAGGCCGGCATGGCTGGTCCGGCTCGGGCTGTTTCTCTACGACCACCTTGGCGGCCGCAAACGGCTGCCTGGGACAAGAACGCTGAACCTGAGGACCTCGCCTGAAGGCGCGCCGATCAAGGACGAATTCAAGCGCGGTTTCGAATATTCCGACTGCTGGGTCGACGATGCGCGCCTGGTGCTGCTCAATGCGCTCGATGCAAGGCAGCGAGGCGCCAGAGTGCTCACGCGCACCGCCTGTGTCGCGGCGCGCCGTGAAGGCGGACTGTGGTCGATCGACATGCAGGATGGTCGCACGGGCGCCGTCACGAAAGTCCGCGCGCGCGCTCTGATCAACGCAGCAGGTCCCTGGGTCAACGACATTGTCAGCCGCGTCGCCGGGCAGAATTCGACGCGCAATGTCCGGCTTGTAAAAGGCAGCCATATCGTCGTGCCCAAATTCTGGGAGGGGCGGCAGGCCTATCTCATCCAGAACAACGACAAGCGGGTGATCTTCGTCAACCCGTACGAGAACGATCTGGCGCTGATCGGCACGACCGACATTCCCTACGAAGGCAGGCCCGAGGAAGTGGTCGCCGAGGCCAGCGAAGTCGACTACCTGATCAAGGTGGTCAATCGCTATTTCAAGCGGCAGCTGACGCCACAGGACGTGGTCTACAGCTTCTCCGGTGTGCGTCCGCTCTATGACGACAATGCCGACAATCCAAGCGCGGTGACGCGCGACTATATTTTCGAACTCGACGCCTCCAACGGCAACGCACCGCTGCTTTCGGTGTTCGGCGGCAAGATCACCACCTTCCGCAAGCTGTCGGAACACGCGCTGGAAAAGATCCAGCCATTCTTTCCGACGATGAAGAAAGCCTGGACGGCCAAAATTCCCTTGCCGGGGGGCGACCTGCCCAATGCGGACTTCGAGCAGTTTCTGAGCGATCTGCATGTCGAATTTTCATGGCTCAGCCCGTCGTTGGTGAAGCACTACGCTCGAAGCTACGGCACCCGCGCCAGGCAATTGCTCGCCGGCGCGCAAAGCGAGGCTGATCTCGGCCGACGCTTCGGTCCCGATCTGTATGAACGGGAGGCAAAGTTCCTGGTCGAGACCGAATGGGCTGGCACATCAGCCGATATACTGGAACGCCGCACAAAGCATGGCCTGCATATCAATGCGGCCGAGCGGAAAGCGTTCGAAGATTGGTTCGGTAACATCATGGCGACGGCGGACTGATGGCCTTCACGCTTTCCCTCAACACCAATCCTCTGGTCAATCGCTTCGCCGATCCAGACGATTTGATCGACGCGATTGCTTATGGCATCGGCATTCGCGACGTGCAGTTGACGCATGAATTCGTCAATCCGGGCTGGCCGGCGGCCACGATTGCCAAATTCCTGCGCCTGTTCAACAGCGCGCTTTCGCGGACCGGTGTCAGGATCACCTCCGGCATGACCGGACCTTATGGCCGGCTCAACCATTTCGGCCACCCGGACGCCGACGTCCGGCGCTACTATGTCGACTGGTTCAAGACCTTCGCCGACATTTCCGCCGAACTCGGCGCGCCAGGCATGGGCACGCAGTTCGCCATCTTCACCTACAAGGACTTTGACGATCCGCAACGGCGGGCAGCACTTCTCGATATCGCGCTCGAATGCTGGCGCGAGGTTGCCGAACACGCCAGGGCGGCGGGGCTGACATACCTGTTCTGGGAGCCGATGTCGGTCGGCCGCGAGTTCGGCCACACGATCGAAAGCTGCGTCACGCTGCAAGGCGCCATCGACGCAGCGAAGCTGCCCATACCGATGAAGATGATGGTCGATATCGACCATGGCGACGTGACCTCACCCAACCCTGCCGACACCGATCCCTACGCCTGGGCGAAAGCGTTTCCATTGCAATCTCCGATCATCCACATCAAGCAGTCTTCCATGAACAAGGGCGGCCATTGGCCGTTCACGGCCGCCTACAACAAGGATGGCCGCATAGTGCCGCAGAAGTTGCTGGACGCGGTTCGGCAGGGTGGTGGAACCGACAATGAAATTTGCCTTGAACTTTCCTTCAGGGAGAGGGAACCAGTCGACCATCAGGTTATCGAGATGATCCGCGAGTCGGTGGATTTCTGGGCGCCTTACGTCGACAGTGGCCGGGACAGTCTCAAGCCTCGGACTTGAGCGAATACGTCGCCCGGAAGCCGGCTTCGGCCGCAAAAGTATCGAAGGAGAAAAACAATGGCCCCATATTGGGTCGGCACGAGCTGGAAGATGAACAAGACGCTTGCCGAGGCGTTGCTGTTCGCCGATGCGTTGGCCGCCTTCGTGCCTGGTTTCGATCAGGCGATACAGCCTTTCGTCATTCCGCCGTTCACCGCCGCGCGCCAGGTCAAGGCGGCACTAGCCAACACCCGCGTGAAGGTAGGTGCCCAGAACATGCATTGGGCCGATGCCGGCGCGTGGACGGGAGAGATTTCGCCAGTGATGTTGAAAGACTGCGGGCTGGATGTAATCGAACTCGGCCATAGCGAGCGCCGGGAGCATTTCGGCGAGACGGATGCGACTGTCGGACTGAAAACGGCAGCTGCTGTCAGGCACGGTTTCGTGCCACTGATCTGCGTCGGCGAGACGCTGGACGAGCGTGAATCAGGCCGCGCCGAGGCGGTGCTGACGGCACAAGTTCTCGGCGCGCTGCAGGAGCTGAGCGGCGATCAACCGAAGGCGGAAATCCTCTTTGCCTACGAGCCTGTCTGGGCGATCGGGGAGAAGGGCATTCCCGCAAGCGCCGACTATGCCGACAAGCAGCAAGCGCTGATCAAGCAGGTAGCCGCTGACCGGCTGCCGGCTGCCCCGCCTGTGCTTTACGGCGGCAGCGTCAACCCCGGCAACGCGGCCGAACTTATCGGCCAGCCGCATATTGATGGCCTGTTCATCGGCCGCTCGGCGTGGCAAGCGGAAGGCTATATCGACATTCTGAGAAAGGCGTCGGCCGCCATCGCGCGCTAACCGCGCGAGCAATTCCGGGAAAGTGTGAAGCGGTTTTCCGTCCGGAATTGCGTCAAATCAAAGAGACAGAGACAAAAGCAAAGGAGTTCATCATCATGAAGATCGCACTCGGAGCCGACAGCGCCGGCAAGCCGCTGCTCGATGTCATCGCCAAGCATCTCGCCACCAAGCCGGAGTTGCAGGTCGTCGACCTGAGCCAGGCCGGCTTCTACGCCGATATCGCCGCCTCGGTCGGCCACGAAATTCTCGACGGCAACTACGACCGGGCCATCCTGTTTTGTGGCACCGGCATCGGCGTCAGCATCTCTGCCAACAAGGTGCCGGGCATTCGCGCCGCGTTGACCCACGATACCTATTCCGCGGAGCGCGCCGCCAAGTCCAACAACGCCCAGATCATCACCATGGGCGCCCGCGTCATCGGTCCCGAACTGGCGAAATCGATCGCCGACGCATGGCTTGCCTCCGAGTTTGATCCGAATGGCCCATCTGCCGCGAACGTGCAGGCCGTCGACAAGCTCGACGCCAAGCGCTGAAAGACGCGGCAAGTCCGCTGATGATCAGTCGGTCAAGGCGGTCCGCATCGCCTCGATCACGGTGACGGCGGACGCAGCGCCCGGATCCATATGGCCAAGCGAACGTTCGCCGAGGCGTGATGCCCGGCCCTTGGTGGCCACCATCGCTTTGGTCGCTTCCGCGCCTGTCTCTGCCGCCTGGGCGGCGGCCTTGAGACTGGCGGCCAGATCCTTGCCTGAGGCCAGCGCTTCGCCCGCCGCTTGCCCCGCCGGCGCCCATGCATCGATCATCGTCTTTTCGCCAAGCTCTGCCTTGCCGCGATCCTGAATGCCCTTGGCCATGGCCTGGAACAGGGCGACCACATCCGCGTCGTCGAGCGCCGTCTTGCCCTTGACGGCTGCCGCGGCGCGCATGAGCGCGGTCGCATAGAGCGGACCGGAGGAGGCGCCGACCGCATTCAGGAACGACTTTGCCGCCGTGTTCAGCAAGGTGGTCGGATCGGTCGCCGCGGTGTCCAGTCCGGCCACCGCATCGCGCGCAGCGGAAAATCCAAGCTCCATCGCGATGCCGTGGTCGGCGTCACCGATAACCCCGTCAAGCGCGCACAGCCTGTCCCTGTCTGCTGACATGGAGTTTGCGATCGCCGCGAACATCGTGACAAGGCGGGCAGTATCGATTGTCGTCATGTCTTAGTCCTTGCCACAGAGTGGGTTTAGCCGGCGCGAAACATGGCGCAGTCGCAGGGGTGGTCCAGCATCGTCTGCAACTCGCCGTCCAGCCGATGCAGCGTGATCGAGGCCCCGGCCATTTCGAGCGAGGTGCAGTAATTGCCGACCCAGCTTGCGTGGATGGACACACCGATCTCATCAAGCCTCTGCTTCACGCGCAGGTTCATGATGTAGAGTTCCATCAGCGGCGTTGAGCCCAGCGAATTGACGAGCACCGCGACCTTGTCGCCGCGCGCCGGCGCCATCTCGTCGAGGATCCTGTCCAGCATCTCGTCGGTGATCTCATCGGCTGTTTTCAACTTTTCGCGTGCGATGCCGGGCTCGCCGTGGATGCCCATGCCGATCTCCATCTCGTCCGGCCCGATCTCGAAATTTGGCCGGCGGGTCTGCGGCAGCGAACAGGGCGACAGCGCCACGCCCATGGTGAAGGTGTGGTCGTTGGCCTTGCCGGCGATGCGCTCGCATTCGTCGAACGACAACATCCGGTCGCAGGCGGCGCCGGCCGCCTTGAAGATGAAGAAATTGCCGGCGACGCCGCGCCTCTTGTGCCGCTGGTCGCGCGGTGCCGAGGCGACGTCGTCGGTGCTCAGCACCGTGCGCACCTCGATGTCGTCCATCGCCGCCATCTCGGCCGCCATGTCGAAATTCATCACGTCGCCGGCATAATTGCCGTACATGAACAGCACGCCGGCGCCGCCGCTGACCGCCTTGGCGCATTCGAGGATCGGGTCCGGCGGCGGCGAGGCAAAGACATTGCCGATGGCCGCAGCGTCAGCCAAGCCCTTGCCGACAAAGCCGAGAAAGCTCGGCTCGTGGCCCGAGCCGCCGCCGATGACCAGGCCCACCTTGCCCTGGCGCGGCCCGTCGCGGGCGACGATGGAGCGTGGACTGCCGTCCACGCTTTTGAGATGGCGGGGAT
>NZ_RZPB01001340.1:0-827 GCF_003998535.1 Mesorhizobium sp. M7A.F.Ca.AU.002.02.1.1
CTCCGCGACTTTGGCGGTGAAGCTTTCATAGATCGAGGCTTCGACCAGAAGCCGCGACGACGAGGTGCAGCGCTCGCCATTCAGCGAATAGATCATGAATACGGCGGCGTCGGCGGCGCGCTCGAGATCGGCGTCGGCAAAGACGATCACAGGGTTCTTGCCGCCAAGCTCGAAATGCACGCGCTTCAGCGTGCCGGCGCCTTGCTTCATGATCATCGAACCGGTGCGGCTTTCGCCGACAAAACCGATCGCCCTGATGTCGGGATGCTCGGTCAGCGCCTTGCCGGCGTCTTCACCAAGGCCGTTGACCAGGTTCCATACGCCTTTCGGCAGGCCGGCCTCCTCGGCGATCTCGACCAGCAGGCGGGCGGTCAGCGGCGAGAATTCAGCCGGCTTATGAACCACGGTGCAGCCGGCCGCCAGCGCTGGCGCAATCTTCCACGTCGACAGCATGAACGGTGTGTTCCACGGCGTGATGATGCCGACCGGGCCGATCGGAACGCGCGTCGTCATATTGACCTGGCCTGTCGTACGCAGCGTCTCGCCGTCGCGCGCTTCGGGCGCGCGGTCGGCGAAGAAACGGAAATTCTCGGCACCGCGCAGCGCTGCCTTGGCCATGAACTTCAGCGCCTGGCCGGTATCCATGCATTCGACAAAAGCGATCTCCTCGGCGCGCGCTTCGATTGCGTCGGCGATTTTGTGCAGCAGCTTCTTGCGTGCCTCGCCAGGCATGGCTGCCCAGGCTGGGAACGCCGCCTTCGCCGCCTTGGCGGCGCGGTCGATGTCGGCGGCCCCGCCGCGCGCGACGCTTGCCAGCGGCTTGAGGT
>NZ_RZPB01001341.1:0-826 GCF_003998535.1 Mesorhizobium sp. M7A.F.Ca.AU.002.02.1.1
AGGCCGCCGAGAACATCGATCGGAGCGGGGCAACAGGCAGGTTGCCCGCCGTTTTTCGCTTTGCCGGCTTATCGAGCGGACCTATTTCCTCGGCGGGCCTTTGCGCTCGGCAGAAGCCGCCCACAGATTGATGTCGGATTCGCGCGCGTATGTGTCGATCTCGGCGAGTTCGGCATCGCTGAAGTCGAGCGCCTTGAGCGCGCCGACGCAGTCCTCGACCTGCTCCGGCCGGCTGGCGCCGATCAGTGCCGAGGTCACCCTCCCCTTGCGCAGCACCCAGGCCAGCGCCATCTGCGCCAGCGTCTGTCCGCGCCTGCCGGCGATGGCGTCGAGCGCCTTGATGTTGGCGATGGTCTTGTCGTTGATGAAGGCTGTCTTCAGCGACTTGCCCTGCGACGCACGGCTGCCGTCCGGAATGCCGCCGAGATACTTGTCCGTCAGCATGCCTTGCGCCAGCGGCGAGAACACGATGGAGCCGACGCCGAGCCCTTCGAGCGTGTCGAGCAAGCCGTCTTCCTCCACCCAGCGGTTCAGCATCGAATAGCTCGGCTGGTGGATGACGCAAGGCGTGCCAAGCTGCTTCAAGATATCGGCCGCCTCGCGCGTGCGCTGCGAATTGTAGGACGAGATGCCGGCATAGAGCGCCTTGCCCGAGCGCACGGCATGGTCGAGCGCACCCATCGTTTCTTCCAGCGGCGTGTCGGGATCGAAACGGTGCGAATAGAAGATATCGACATAGTCGAGCCCCATCCGCTTGAGGCTCTGGTCGAGGCTGGCCAGAATGTATTTGCGCCCACCCCATTCGCCGTAGGGCCCGGCCCACATC
>NZ_RZPB01001342.1:0-825 GCF_003998535.1 Mesorhizobium sp. M7A.F.Ca.AU.002.02.1.1
GAATAGGTGCCGTCGGTCTCGGCGCGCTGGATGGCGTGCCGCAGCAGGCTGGCGACTTCGTTGACCGCGCTGAGATGCGCCAGGATCGCCGCTTCGTTCTTCGCCAGCTTCTGGCGCAGCCGGGTCAGGCCCTCGCGGTGCTGCTCGAGGAATTCGGCTTCGCTGCCGCCCTTCATGGCGCGGGTCAACTCGTAGAGGTAGCGGCTCTTGCGGGCGTTCGATGCCTTGAGATCATAGTTGGTGGCGTTGCGGATGCCTGCCGTCTCTTCCTCGACCACTTCCTCGATGCGGCCGATGATGGCGGCGAGGTTGCCGGGCCGCGCGAACGGGATCGGCGCTTCCGACGTGGTCGTGCGTGCTGGCAGGTTGGGGGTGGATTCCGAAAAGTCGGCCATGGCGTTTCCCAGTTTAGATCTTGATATTTGTTTTTATGGTCGTCTCGTCACCGGTCATCGATCCCGCAGCCTTGCGCTGCAATTGATGGACCAGCGAGGTCGACAGGCTGTTTTGCTGGTCGACCTCGGTCTTTTCCGGCCCGCCCGAAACCGGACCGACGGGCACGACGCGCTTGCCTTCGAGATAGTGGTCGGCGAGCATCGATTTGGCGATGCCGATGCCGCCGCGTTCGGCCATTACGTCCGCCACCCGCTCGGCAAGCTGCGATTTCCACATGTCGCCGGCCAGGCCCTTGCCGTAGACGCCCTCGGTGTCCTTGGGCAGCATGTTCTGGATGAAGGTCTGCAGCACCATCGCCTCGAACTTCTTGAATTTCTTGGCCGGGTCGGTTGCGGCGGCGGCCTTGTCGGCGGTGGCGCGCGACAGGAT
>NZ_RZPB01001343.1:0-824 GCF_003998535.1 Mesorhizobium sp. M7A.F.Ca.AU.002.02.1.1
GCAGGTGCATGACGAACTGATCTTCGAGACCGTCGAGGCGGAAGTCGAGGCGACGATCCCGGTCGTGCGTCATGTCATGGAAAACGCGGCGATGCCGGCGGTCTCAATGTCGGTGCCGCTGCATGTCGACGCGCGAGCCGCCAACAACTGGGACGAGGCGCATTAGCACCAACGCAAGTTGTGTTGAGATTCAGATCAGGCCGAGCCGAAAATGGTGGATTCCGAGAACCGGAGCGGAGCGTACTTTTCGTACGTGAGCACCGGAAGCGGCAGGAAGCCGCCATTTGCAGGCCGGCATCATCTGAATCTCAACTCACCTCAAGCCGCCTCAGCCAAACACTTGGCACATGTCCCGCGAAACTCGATCACCGCCTTCTTGGCGGCGAAGCCGGTGGAGCGCACCCATTCGTCCAAGCTGTGGCCGACATCGTGGTCTGACATTTCGGTGACCTGCCCGCATGTGTCGCAAATGGCGAAGGCAGTCATCGAATGGCTGTGGTCATGCGGCTCGGCGCAGGCGACGAAGGAATTGATGCTTTCAAGCCGATGCACGAAACCTGACTTCACCAGCGTGTCGAGCGCGCGATAGACCTGGAGCGGTGCGCGAAAACCGCGCTCGCGCAATTGGTCGAGCAAGGTGTAGGCACTGAGCGGTCCGCTGGCGGTCTCGAGTTTCTCGAGCACGCACAGCTGGTTTTTCGTCAGCACATCCCTTGCCGCCATGATCCTGTTTCCAACTCGCCTTGCGTCGCTTGCGCCGCGCACAAACGATCCATGTCCCATCCAGATAGCGACGAACAGGCATTTTTGCTACTGTTTCCAGC
>NZ_RZPB01001344.1:0-822 GCF_003998535.1 Mesorhizobium sp. M7A.F.Ca.AU.002.02.1.1
GTCCTGGCCGGTGATGTTTTCTATGACAAATCTTTCGCTGACCGGCTGGTGCCATGGTTCGCAACGCTGAAGGCGCGCGGCGCCGAAATCCTTGTCGGCGATCCCGGCCGGTCGTATCTGCCGAAGACAGGGCTGGAGCCGCTTGCGGTCTATGAAGTGGCCGTCACGCGGGCGCTGGAGGATGCGCTGGTCAAGCGCACGACCGTCTGGCGGTTCGCTTGACGCGATCGCCGAACAGGCGTTCCATCATATCCAAATCAGAGGGGGGAGCTCATGGATTTTTCAGCAGTGAACTGGCTGGCGGTGGTCGCTGCCGCAATCGTGGCGTGGCTGTTCGGCGCCGCCTGGTACATGAGCCTGAGCAAGGCGTGGCTGAAGGCCGCCAAGCTCGATCCGGCCACGATGAAGAAGTCGCCGCTGCCCTTCGTCGTCAGCTTCATCGCCGAACTGGTCATGGCCACGATAATGGCGCTGGTCGTCGGCGCGATGACCGGCGGCGAGCCGACATGGCTCGCCGGACTTGTCTTCGGCTTCGTGCTCTGGCTGGGTTTCGTCGCCACGACGCTCTCGGTCAACCATCGCTACGAGAATTTCGGCTGGGACCTGACCCTCATCGACGGCGGCCACTGGCTCGGCGTGCTACTGATCATCGGCGCCGTCATCGGCTGGTTCGGCGCGGTGGCAAGCTGAGTCAAGAAGGGAGTAGGGCAGTAAGGCAGTAGGGGAATAGGGGAGCAGACGGCACCGACGCCTATCCCTACTGCCCTACTGCCCTACTGCCCTACTGCCCTACTGCCCTACTGCCCTACTGCCCTACTGCCC
>NZ_RZPB01001345.1:0-822 GCF_003998535.1 Mesorhizobium sp. M7A.F.Ca.AU.002.02.1.1
GGCCGATCCAGCTCGCCGACGTCGCCGCCACCGCACAGGTCAAGGATGGTCTGTCCGTCTTCGACATCTCCGATGCCTCGGCCTTCGGCGGCAACATCCAGACCAGCCTTCGCTTCGATCGCAAGCCGGAAGGCTCGCAAGTCGAAATCCGCCTTCTGGCGTCCGACATCGACGGCGGTGCTTTCGGCACGGCGGCAGGGATGACGCGGCTGGTGCCGGTCGGCACGGGCACCGTCTCGGTGATCCTCAAGGGGCCGGGCAGAACCTGGGATTCCATCTTCGACAATGCCGACGGCTCGGTCTCGGCGACCTTCGGGCCGGGTGCGTTGAGCAAGCTCAACCTGCCGGCCTTCCTCAAACATACCGAACAGGGCGGCTTCTTCGCGCTCGACGATGTCTCCGACGCAACATTGCCGATCGACGGTGCCGAGATCAAGGCAACCATTTCGAAGGGCGTGGCGCGAATCGACAAGGCCGAGGCCAATTCAGCGAAGTACAAGATCTGGCTGTCCGGCATCGCGTCCTACGCCGGGCGCGGACTGGCCTTGTCCGGCGGCGTCATTCAGCCGGATCAGGCGGCAACGCAGGCCAACGGCCAGCAAGGCCCCAACCAGTCGTCGTTCTTCGTCGGCGGAACCTGGAGCACGCCGTTCATTTCCCCGATCAGCCGCGGCGTTTCGGGGGAATAAGCGGTCGCGTTTTCGTCTTCAGCCGCGTTGCGCGGCCTGCTCGTCGAGCTGGCGCTGCACCTCACGCCGCTTGTTGGCAAGCGAGGCGATGATGACGCCGATCGCCACGACGGCGATCAGGATGGTGCAGGCG
>NZ_RZPB01001346.1:0-821 GCF_003998535.1 Mesorhizobium sp. M7A.F.Ca.AU.002.02.1.1
GAGTCCCACGGCAGCGTGTAGGTGAAGACCTGTGCCTTGCCGCCGAGCGTGTCGATTTCCGAGCAGGCGACGCGTTCGACCAGCGTTTCCTTGCGCTGCCGGTAGGCGATGAGGTCGGCGACCGAAACCTGCTTGAGGCCATGCTCCTCGGCGAAAGCCTGCACCTGCGGACCGCGCTTGACGGTGCCGTCATCATTGACCAGCTCGGAAATGACGCCAACCGGCGGCAGGCCGGCGAGCTTGCACAGATCGACCGCTGCTTCGGTATGGCCTGAGCGCATCAGCACGCCGCCTTCGCGCGCGATCAGCGGGAAGATGTGGCCGGGGCGGACGAAATCCGAGCCACCGACATTGCCGTTGGCAAGATTGCGAACGGTCAAAGTGCGATCTTCGGCCGAGATGCCGGTCGTGGTGCCATGCTTGAAATCGACACTGACGGTGAAAGCGGTGGTGTGGGCGGAATCGTTGTCGGCGACCATGGGGGCAAGGTTCAGCCGCTTGGCTTCTTCGCGCGGCATCGGCGTACAGACGATGCCGGAGGTGTGGCGAACGATGAACGCCATCTTTTCGGGCGTGCAGTGGACAGCGGCGACGATCAGGTCGCCCTCGTTCTCGCGCCCGTCATCATCCATGACGACGACGATCTCGCCGCGTTCGAAAGCACGCAGGGCTTCGACGATTTTCTTCTGGTCGTAAGGCATAAGTGCTCGCTTTGCTCGCAGGGGAATAAGGGAGTAGGGCAGTAAGGGAGTAGGGAAAAGCAAAAAGATTTGGCCGGCCGGGCTAAGAGCGCAACATATTCCCCTATTCCCCTATTCCCC
>NZ_RZPB01001347.1:0-818 GCF_003998535.1 Mesorhizobium sp. M7A.F.Ca.AU.002.02.1.1
TGGTGGTGATGATGACGCTGGTGCGCTCGTAAAGCTTCGAGACCAGATGGAAGAGCAACTGCCCGCCGGCCTGGGCGAAGGGAAGATAGCCGAGTTCATCGAAGACGACGAAGTCGAGCCGGGTAAGATGATCGGCAATGCGGCCCTGCCGGCCGGCACGGGTCTCGGTCTCGAGCCTGTTGACGAGGTCGACAACGTTGAAGAAGCGCCCGCGTGCGCCGTTGCGGATGAGAGAACGGGCAATGGCGATCGCCAGATGCGACTTGCCGGTGCCTGTCCCGCCGACCAGGACGACATTGCGCTGATCGGCGACGAACGCGCCGGCGGCGAGGTCGCGGATCAGGCTCTCGTTGACCGGCGTGCCGGCAAAATCGAAGTCCTCGATATCCCTGGCCAGCGGAAGCTTGGCGACGGTGAGCTGGTACTTGATGGAACGGGCCTGCTTCTCCGATATCTCGGCCTGCAACAGATCGCCGAGGATCTTCGGCGGTTCGTGCTGCCGCTTAATGGCGACGCCCATGATCTCGTCATAGGCCGCGCGCATCCCGAAGAGTTTCAGCGCCCCCATCAGTTCCAGTACTTCGGTGCGTTCCATGGCTGTTCGTCCTCCTGAGGCTGTCATAGCGGGCGCAGTCGGCGACCGGCTCGTGATCCAGCTTCAGCGCCTGGGGAATGGAAAGGATCGTGCCCGGCGCCGGATCGCGGCTGCGGGCCAGGATGTTGAGGATCACCGCGGCCGACGAGACGCCGTGCTCGATGGCTTCCTGGCAGGCGGCCTCGACCGCGCTCAATCCGTCGGTCAGCACGCAGGTGAGGAT
>NZ_RZPB01001348.1:0-816 GCF_003998535.1 Mesorhizobium sp. M7A.F.Ca.AU.002.02.1.1
GGCCGGCAAGCCCGGCGGCAGCGGCACCCGTGACGGTGGCGAGGCCGGCGGCGCTGCCGACCAGCAAAGGCACGGAACGGCGAAAGCCGAACTGCGCGCCGGACGCGGTCGACAGGGTCGTGGCGATGCCGGGCGTGGTGGTGGCGACGATGGCAAACAGGATGAGCGGGAAAATGGGCTCGAGCATGCGGCGTCCTCGGTGGGAGGGCTGCCATCGTAGCTGCGCACGAACTTCAGTAAATGCAATGTTTGCTATGGTTGACATTAGCAAGCATAATGCCAACCATGATCCGAAATCTCGACATGGCGCTGATCCGCACCTTTATCACCGTCGCCGACAAGGCCAGCATGACAGCGGCGGCCAATGCACTGCACCTGACGCAAGGTGCTGTCAGCCAGCAGGTCAAACGGCTGGAGGAGGCGTTCGGCTCGAGCCTCTTCGAGCGCGACCGGCGCGGCTTGCGGCTGACGCGCGCCGGTGAACAGCTGTTCGGCAGGGGCAAGCGGCTGCTGGCCTTGAATGACGAGATCTGGGCCGAAATGGCTGGGAGCCCGGTGGCCGGCCAGGTGCGGCTCGGCGTGCCCTACGACCTTGTCGGCACCTTGCTGGCGCCGGTGCTGAAGACCTATGCCGAGACCTATCCGCAGGTCGAGATATCGCTGGTCTGCGCCTCGTCGCCAGAATTGACTGCTGCCCTTGCGGCCGGGACCATCGACCTTGCCGTGATCGAGGAATGCGCCGGCCCGTCGGCCGGCGAATGCCTCGTCGTTGACCGGCTGGTCTGGGTCGGTGCCAAGGGCGGCGTTGCCCGCGCC
>NZ_RZPB01001349.1:0-814 GCF_003998535.1 Mesorhizobium sp. M7A.F.Ca.AU.002.02.1.1
GTCCTATATCTGGGAATGAAGGCTCTGCTTGCCGGAAGCCGTCGACTGGAGAATTCCTAGCTCATATGGGGCCTGCCGCATGTCTTTCAAACGCAGTATTGCCGCAGGCTTCGTGGTTTTCCTCGCCATTTGCGGCGTCATGTCGTCGGCGCGTGCCGAGCCGTTCAAGATCGTCGGCTTCGGTGACAGCCTGATGGCGGGCTATGGCCTTGGACCCGACCAGGGCTTTACCGACAGGCTGCAGGCAGCGCTTGGCGCCAAAGGCCACGACGTGACCGTCGCCAATGCCGGCGTCTCCGGCGACACGACGAGCGGCGGCCTGGCGCGGCTTGACTGGTCGGTGCCGGACGGCACGCAGCTGGTCATCCTCGAACTCGGCGCCAACGACATGCTGCGCGGCGTCTCGCCCGACATCACCAAAAAGAACCTCGACGAGATGCTGAGCAAGCTGAAGCAGCGCAAGATTGCCGTGCTTCTGGCCGGCATGCGCGCCGCACCCAATCTCGGTCCCGACTACCAGAGCGCCTTCGACGCCATTTTCCCGGACCTGGCGAAGAAATACGACGTCGCGCTCTACCCGTTCTTTCTCGACGGCGTCGCCGGCCAGCCCGGCATGCAGCTCGAGGACGGCCTGCATCCGAGCGCACGAGGCGTCGACCAGATGGTCGAACGCATCCTGCCCGCGGTCGAGAAGGTGATCGCGGCGGTGCCGGGCGATTCCTAGCGGGTTGGAACTGTTTCCGCCCGGCGAGCTTTTAACAGGGACTGTGGCCAACAAACCTCTTGCTCCGTTTGACTATCGATGATTCGCTAT
>NZ_RZPB01000134.1:0-11126 GCF_003998535.1 Mesorhizobium sp. M7A.F.Ca.AU.002.02.1.1
CCGCCGTGGCGTGCGCCGCCGACAGCCTGAGATCGAGATTGATCTTGTCGGCGAAACTTGTGTCGATTTCGCCAGGCCCCGCCCCTCCGGTCGGCACCAGCGGGGTGAAGGCCGACAGAAACGATCTGAGGTCGAGCGTGTCGAAGGCGAGCGTGCCGGAGATCACCGGTTGTGCTTCACCAAGCGAGAGGTCCAGCGCACCCATCCCCGGATTGTTGTCGAGTGCAATCGCCGTGTTGTCGAACTTGACGCGCCCGCCGGTCGCGGTGATCTTGCTCGAAATGCTGACCGAGCCGATCGCCGCACCCGGAGCGATGCCGGCCTGCGACCATTCCAGGACACGCCGCAGCGAGGGTGCCGAGAACTTCGCTTGACCGTCGAAATAGGTATTTTCAGACATGCTGGCCGTGCCGTCGAACGAGAAGGTGGCGGGCGCCGCCTTGAAGGACAGTGTCAGCGGCGCCGTGCCGCCGGCAAACAGCACAAGCGGTTTGGCCGAGGCGACGTCCAGCGCGACGCTTTCGCCCCGCCAGATGCCGGTTGCCGACAGCGTCGCATTGCTGTTCATCGCCGCCCAATTTGCCTGACCGTTCAAACTGCTCAGGATCTCGACGTCCTTGCCGCCGATGGAGGCTACCATGCGGCCGTCACGAAACTCGACCGTGCCGAAGGTGTCGGTAGGCAGCTTGTCGAGGTCCGGTTTGGCGGGGTCGGCGTTGACCAGGCCGCGCGCCGTGTCGATGGAGCGCGTGATGCGCCCGCCGGTCGGGACAGCGGGCAGGAAAAGGCCGGCAGGCGTGCGCTGGACCCGGATCGTCGGCCGCACCAGCCGCGCCGTCGAAAACACCACGTCGCCGCGCAAGGCCGCCATGGCGGAAAGGTCGACCTCGACCCGTTCTGCCTCGACCACCGGCGGCGCCTCGGTGTCGGTCCATTGTGACAGCGTCACATCGGTCAGGATGGCGCGGAATGTCGGCCAGACCTCGATACGCGGCGAACCGTCGATGGCGACACGGAAGCCGCTCCACGCACTCATTTCCCAGGCGATGCGGTCGCGCACGATACGGGTGGAGGCAATCAGCGGCAGGGCGGCAACGACCAGCGCGACGACGATCACGGCAGCGCCGATCGCCCATATTCCGCGCCGGATCATAGATGATGGCATATGGCCCCGTATGCTTCCATTCCGACAATCGCCCGACGGGTGTAACCCCAGGTGTCACCACGACCCCGGTCGTCACCACGGCCCCGGTCGTCACCACGACTCCAGTCGTGACCAGGACTTCCGGCCGTCACTACGACTTCAAGTTGTCACTACGACTTAGGGCTGAGGCATTTCAAGTCTTTATGGCCCGGCGATGGCATTTGCGCACATCTGGTCGCATCAGCCGAACAAAATCTTGCTCTGCTGCGCTGCGATATGCATAAGCGATGGCGACCGTGGAGGAACGATCATGGCTGCCGAACAACCGCTCTGGACCCCGACGCAAGACCAGATTGACGCAGCACCCTTGACCGCCTTCACCAAAGCCGCCGGAGTCAAAGCCGGCGTAGCGTTTTCCTCGTATTCGCAGCTTCACGCCTGGTCGGTCGAGGACCGTGAAGGGTTCTGGAGCCTGGTCTGGGATTTCTGCGGCATCGTCGGCGACAAGGGCGACAAGCTGCTCGTCGACGGCGACAAGATGCCCGGCGCTTCTTTCTTTCCCGATGCGACACTGAATTTCGCCGGGAATCTGCTGAAGAAGACCGGCTCAGGCGACGCAATCGTGTTTCGCGGCGAAGACAAGGTCGAGCGCCGGCTGTCCTGGAACGAGTTGCACGCGCTGACCTCGCGGCTGCAGCAGCTTTTCCTGTCGCTCAAGGTGAAGAAGGGCGACCGCATTGCCGCCATGATGCCCAACATGCCGGAGACCGTCGCCGCCATGCTGGCCGCCGCCTCGGTCGGCGCCGTCTGGTCGTCCTGCTCTCCCGATTTCGGCGAGCAGGGCGTGCTCGACAGGTTCGGCCAGATCGAGCCCGTCGTCTTCATCGCGCCGGATGGCTATTGGTACAATGGCAAGGCGATCGAAGTCGCCGACAAGATCGCCGCGGTCGCGGCCAAGCTCGGCACTGTCCGCAAGATCCTGGTCGTCGACTATCTCGGCACATCGAGCGATGTCGCCGGGATCATCGACAAGGCGGTGGCGCTGGAAGAGGCGCTGTCGCCCTTCGCCGGCAAGCCCGTCGCCTTCGAGCCGCTGCCGTTTTCGCATCCGCTTTACATCCTGTTTTCGTCGGGAACGACCGGCATTCCCAAATGCATCGTCCATTCGGCCGGCGGCACGCTGATCCAGCATGTCAAGGAACACCGGCTGCATGCCGGTCTCACCGACGGCGACCGCTTTTTCTACTTCACCACCTGCGGCTGGATGATGTGGAACTGGCTGGTGTCGGGGCTCGCTTCGGGTGCGACGCTGCTGCTCTATGACGGTTCGCCCTTCTACCCCGACGGCAATGTGCTGTTCGATTTCGCCGATGCCGAGAAGATGACTTTCCTCGGCACCTCGGCCAAGTTCATCGATTCCGTGCGCAAGGCCGGCCTCAAGCCGATCCGCACGCATGATCTGTCCACTGTGCGGGCAATCTCCTCCACCGGCTCGCCGCTGTCGCCGGAAGATTTCCGCTTTGTCTATGACGGCATCAAGAAGGACGTACATCTGGCCTCGGTCTCCGGCGGCACCGACATCGTCTCCTGCTTCGTGCTCGGCGTGCCGACGCAGCCGGTCTGGACCGGCGAGATCCAGGGACCCGGCCTCGGCCTGGCCGTCGATGTCTGGGACGACGACGGCAGGCCGGTCCGACAGGAGAAGGGCGAGTTGGTCTGCGCAAAAGCCTTTCCGGCGATGCCGATCGGCTTCTGGAACGACCCCGATGGCAAGAAGTACCGGGCGGCCTATTTCGAGCGCTTCGACAATGTCTGGTGTCATGGCGATTTCGCCGAATGGACCGAGCATGGCGGCCTCATCATCCATGGCCGCTCCGACGCCACGCTCAACCCGGGCGGGGTGAGGATCGGCACGGCGGAGATCTACAATCAGGTCGAGCAGATGCCTGAGATCCTGGAAGCATTGTGCATCGGACAGGACTTCGACAACGACGTGCGCGTCATCCTGTTCGTGCGCCTGGCCGCCGGCGTGCAGCTCGACGAGGATCTGGAAAAACGCATACGGGCAAAAATCCGTAGCGGCGCGAGCCCGCGTCACGTGCCGGCAAGGATCGTCGCCGTCACCGACATCCCACGCACCAAGTCGGGCAAGATCACCGAGCTTGCGGTGCGCGACGTGGTGCATGGCCGCGCCATCAAGAACAAGGAGGCGCTCGCCAATCCAGAGGCGCTTGAGCTGTTCAAGAACCTGCCGCAATTGGCCGAGTAGCTGCTAATGCATGTCGCTCAAAAGTGGCCCGGTTTTGAGGCAACGACACGTATGAAAAAGTGACTTCGGAATGGTTAACGAAATATCTCGCTAGAATTTACCTAGATTTCATGAGTGGTACACATTCGTAAATTTTCCGGCGCCCCGGTAAGGGGTTGTTAAGGTCCGGCGTCGATAGTCGCAGGTAACTTGAGGGAGAAATCCCGTTCCTCAGCCCCGAGGATCCGAATTCGCTCAAGCCCCCGTTGTGACAGCAATCCCATCTCTTAAGGCGCCTTTGGGCGCCTTTTTCTTTTTATCGGGATCGAAGCGTGGAGGGCTGATCTATTCCGCGAGCACACGGGTCGATGGAAAAGCGACCTCGACCAAGGTGCCTTCGCCCGGGGTCGAATTGATGGTGAACCGGGCACGGTTGGCTTCCACCATCGCTTTGGTCAAAGGCAGTCCAAGCCCGGTGCCGTCGCCGCGTCCGCGCTTCAGCGCGTTGATCTGCTTGAACGGCTTCAGCGCCTGCTCGATCTCGGCATGGCTCATGCCGATGCCGGTGTCGCGCACCCGCATGACGACGTCGCCCGACGTCTCATAGGCGGTCGAGACGATCACCTGGCCGCCGGCCTGGGTGTAGCGGATGGCATTCGACAGGATGTTGAGCGCGATCTGGCGCACGCTGCGCAGGTCCGCCACCACTTCCGGCAGCCGCGAAGCGAAGCTGGAGCGGATGATGACCCGTTCGCGATTGGCCTGCGGCTGCATCATCGCCACCGTCTCGGCCAGCGTGTCGTTGAGCGACACCGCCTCATAGGCCATCTCCTGCTGGCCGGCCTCGATCTTGGAGATGTCGAGCAGGTCGTTGACCAGGTCGAGCACATGATTGCCCGAGCGGTTGATGTCGCGCAGATAGTCGCGGTAGCGGTCGTTGGCGACAGGTCCGAACTTCTCGTCGACCATCAGTTCGGAAAAGCCGATGATGGCGTTGAGCGGGGTGCGGATCTCGTGGCTGATGCGGGCGAGGAAATCGGTCTTCTGCGAGGACGCGCGCTCGGCCACCGCACGTGCCTGCGTCAAGTCCTCTTCGGCCCGCTTCCACTGCGTGATATCGCGAACGACGGCGCAGAAGCCGCTGTCGTTGGGCAGCCGGCCGATGGTCATGAACAGCGGAATGAAGCGGCCTTGCGATTCGCGACCGATCACCTCACGGCCGTCGTTCATGACACTCGCCA
Organism: Mesorhizobium sp. M7A.F.Ca.AU.002.02.1.1; assembly: GCF_003998535.1. Lineage (NCBI taxonomy): Bacteria > Pseudomonadati > Pseudomonadota > Alphaproteobacteria > Hyphomicrobiales > Phyllobacteriaceae > Mesorhizobium > Mesorhizobium sp. M7A.F.Ca.AU.002.02.1.1. The sequence continues at coordinate 4,634 of NZ_RZPB01000134.1, forward strand.
CGCCGGGCTCGGACAGTCCGTTGAGATAGTCGCGTGCCGCGCGCTGACTTTCGATGGCAAACAGCGAGGCGAACGGCTTGCCGGTCACATCGTCGCTGTCGAAGCCGAACAGTGCTTCGGCCGGCCGGCTGATCGATCGGATGGTGCCGTCACGGCCGATCAGCACGACGCCGTCGGTGGCGGTGTCGATAATGGTGCGCATCTCGGCGATGCGCACCTTGAGCTCGGAAATATCCGGCTGCGTCTGCTCGTCGCCAACCACATGCAGGCTCGCCGGCGCATCATCCTCGCCGGAGCGTCGCACGACCAGCATCAGCGCCTTGCCGTCGCGCCAGGGGACAGAGCGCAAAATGGCCTCGATCGGGAATTCCTGTCCATCACGCGTCTTCAACCGCAGCGCGCGATCGGTGCCGTCGGAAACGCCGTCGTCGGCATAGGGGTCGGCAAACAACGCGCCGAGGCCGCCGGCATCCGCCAGATCGTCGAGCGCCTCGTAGCCGGTCAGGCTGAGGAATTCCTCGTTCGCATAGTGCAACTGGTCTCCGGAATGGATGAGCAGCGGCACGGGCAGCTTACCGAGCAGCGACGTGTCCGGGGCCTTGTGTTCATCTCCGGCGGAAAACGCCGACGGCACGAACCCTTCGGCCTTGAGCGGCGGAACCTGCAGGCGAGGGCGCTCGACGCGTATTTCCGCAGCGTCGCCTGCATTGACGGCCTGCGCGGCAACCGCCTGCTCGTCAGGCGATGCGGCTTCCTCGTCGGGCTGCGCCCAATCCTCGCTGTCTTCGGCATCGCGAAAATCTGCTGACGTCATGCTGTCGTCATCGAGGACATCATGTGTCGCGTCAGTGGCTTCAGGCTCTTCGCCGGGCGAAACCGCAGCGGTGTTCTCTGGTTCCGCCGCCACGGGGCCACGTTCGTCATCTTGGCCGGCATAGTCCAGCAACGAGCCCGTCACCTTCATCCCAGGGGGGGCTTCACGAGCCGCTTCGTCCGGGTGACCGTCAAGCCGTGCCAGATCCTGCTCGTCTTCGGCATCGACATCGGTCTCGGATGGCTCGACCGGTTCGTTCTCTGGCCCTGACGCAGGGATGCCGCCGGTGCGCATCGGGTCGTCGGACGCCTTGACCGGAGCCTCGGTCTCCGCTGCCGACGCCTCAGCAGTCTCAGTCTCTGGTGGCTCGACCGGAGCACTCTCCTTCTTCAGCCGCTCGCCGATTTCGCGGAAGGCGCTGCGTTCCAGGGTCGAGAGGCCCTTGTCGTTGGCTGGCTGGCGATGTTCGGCGAGCCGGATCACCTTGTCGGCAAAGCGCCGCTCCTGTTTCGGCACGATGGTCAGCGCCGGCACCTCGCCCTTGAACGGATCCGATGCCTGAGCGTCCTCGGCCCTGGGCTCCTCAGCGTTCGGCTGTTCGGGCGCGGGTTGGATGACTTGCGGTTCCGGCGTTGCCGGCGCCCGGCCATTGGGCACCAGCGCCATGCCGATGGCCTCCGGATCGACGACCGCGTCGCTGGCGCGGGCAACGCCGAAGCCGCGGAAACCCTCGAAGGCGCGGCTGCGCCCATAGACAGGCAGCGCCGCCAGGTCGACGGGTATCTTCAGATCGGTGCCGACGACCGGCCACAGCACGGAGCGTCCGGACCAGGTATCGCGCCGTTCGAGGAGCCCCGATATCTCGCCCGAGGGGTCGAGGCCGAATGTGGCGGCGACATCCCTGAAGCGTCGGCCAATCACGTCGGCCGCCGGCTTGCCGACGATGTCGGCGAATTCCGGCGACAGCGCGCTGAACTTGCCTTCGGCATCGGTGCGCCAGACGAAGCGCACCGGCGCCGCTGCGCGGTCTATCGCCGAGACGGTCGTCGGCGTGGCCGCGGAGGTGGACTGGACTTCCAGGGCCGCCGGTTCTTGAGGCGCTTCAGGTCCGGACGCAGCTGGTCGCGGCGCCTGTTCCCCTCCGTCCTCGCCGGCGTTGAAGTACCAATGGTCGTGTTGCGCCGGTGTGGGCTCTGCTGCCGCCTGATCGCTGTTGGCAGCCGTCGGCGCCTGCCCGATCACGTCGGTGATCGCATGCGGCTGCGATGCGGCGACGTCCTCGGTCGGCAGTGCGGCGCCTGGTTCCTCGGTCGGCGTCTCGCCACCCTGTTCCGGCTGCGAAGCCGCATCGCCAGCTGGTGCCGCCTCGGCAATGGTTTGCGTGAGGTGTTCGCCCGCAGGGGCTGTGTCGTCGAGCTGGTCCTCGTCGATCACCACCAGCAGATGCCGCTCCTCGGTCAATCTTGCCAGCCCCGCCGGGTAGGAGGCCGTGCCGCCCGGGACAAGGCGCTTGACGATGCGGTCGCTCTCGGCTGCGACGTCGGCAACCAGTGCTGCCAGCGTCTCCGGCAGGATGCCCAGTGCCGAAAATCCTTCCGAGGCCGCCTCAACGTTGCCCCTGGCATCGACAAAGGCGATGAAATGACCATCCTCGGTGAAGCCGCTAATGGCGCGCGCGGCGATTTCGCCGGCACTGCGTGACCCTGTCTGAGCCGCCGGCACTGCCAGCATGATCGCCTTCTCGGCGTCCGGCATGGTCACCGCACTGGCCAGGAAGCCGACGGCGCGGCTGGTCATGCCGGTCGCCAGCCGCACCATGATGGCGCGGTCGCTGCCAATCTCGGGAAATCCGCTGGTCGCCATGATCTGGCGCCTGGCGATCACGGGCAACTGCGCCGAGGCGCCTATGATCGCCTCGATGTCGGGATAACCGAACATCGCGGCTCCTGGCCCATTGGCCCAGATCACCTGCTCCAGATCCGCCGACAGGATCGCGATCGCGTCGCCTGCGGCAAAGCGCTGGCGGACCGCGTCGAGCACGGCGACATCAAGGAAGGAATATTCGGACGGCATGCGCTTGGCGGACCTCACGGAGCGGCGATTTTGCAGTTAACGCTTTGTTAATAAAAGCCGGAGGCGCGAAGGTCCACAAGCCAGAACGTGCAAAGGCTGGAATCTGGGCTCTTGGTTAACGGCCCAAAAGAAATTTATGGTGCACTGCAACAAAGATATTGCAATGCACAAAATTTGCCTTTATATTGCCATCATACATGAACGAGACGGCTTTCTGTCAAAGCCGCTGCCGCTGAAAAGGATGGAAAATGTCCAGGACCAAGACCGCCGAGACGATCGAAAACGTTGAATTCCCGAGCTTCGACGCTTCCAAGGCCACTGACCAGATTCGCGCTTTCGCCGAAAAGGGCGTTGAGCAGTCGAAAGAGGCTTATGCCAAGCTGAAGACCGGCGCCGAGGAGACCCAGAAGGCTCTGGAGTCGACCTACGAGACCGCCAAGACCGTTTCCAACGACCTGTCGCTCAAGACCATCTCCGCTTTGCGTGCCAATGCCGAGGCCGGTTTTTCCCACCTCGAAGCCCTGATCGGCGCCAAGTCGCTGTCGGAAGTCGTCGAGCTGCAGACCGCCTTCCTGCGCAAGCGCGTCGAATCGACCGTCGAGCAGGCCAAGGACTTCCAGGCCGTTGCCTCCAAGGCCGCCGAGGACGTCTCCAAGCCGATCAAGACCGCCTTCGAGAAGGCGATGAAGGAAATCAAGGTTGCCTAACATTTGCGCATGATCTGAAGATGCAACAAAAGGTCGCATTTTCTTAAAAACGATCAGGTGTATGATGGCAGCCATCAAGGAATACCCGGTGAGTGGAACCTCCTCCCTCTGCTCCCCGGGGTGACCAGCCAGCACCTCCTCCCGCTGGCTCGTAACAGGAAAAGGCCGGCACCTCCTCCCGCCGGCCTTTTTCTTTGTCCGTCGCCTGGTCCTTGCCTGCGCCTTCTTGCCGGGCGAATGCCGCGCCGATGTGGGGAAGTGACCTTTGCTTTCCAAAAGCCTTGAATTAGAATCCATAAGCCCGTAAGGACGCATCGCCGAACGACAGAGCGGCGGATGAGTTTCTGTTTCGATCCGCTCAGGCAACGTGCCGTTGTAGCTCAGATGGTTAGAGCGCCGGATTGTGGATCCGGAGGTCGCTGGTTCGATCCCAGCCAACGGTACCATAAATAGAGACATAATTTCAAAGACTTAAAGGCTTCTGGTTAGCTAGGCTGGCTTGGGTGTCGGTGCGTCTTATGGACGTGTACCATTCTGGTGCCATAGGGAGGCCGTCCAGCTATGACGGTCGACAAAATGGCGGTCAGCCGGGAGCGAACCCTGCCAATGACGTCAGCCGTCGTTTCGCCTGAGATCTTTGCGCAGCCAAAAAAGCCGTCGTCCACACGGAACCTTTGCTTGCGGAAACCGCAGGCCAAGTTGCTACCCTCTCGCCGGGAGCGGCATTGCTGGCCTGGTGGTGCGCCGATCTGGTTCCGACGCAAAAGCTGCGTTGGCCGCGGCCGGTGCCCTAATTCCCTTCTTGGCCAAGGCAGATACTCCAGCGTTCAGTTGGGCTCCAGTGCGTACCGCCTCATTTTCAGCAGCCCTGTATGAGGCGATCTCGAATCATCTCTGCAATCGGGATCGCCGAGGTGGCGGCGGGGGAAGGCGCGTTGCAGACGTGCAGCATGCGGTCCGTTTGTGCGAACAGGAAATCATGGATGAGGGCACCGTCCTTGCGCACGGCTTGCGCGCGGATGCCTGCTTCGTGCGGGAGCAGGTCGGCGAGCTTGAGGCTCGGACAGTATTTCCGGCACTCCTTCAGATAGCCTGGCTTCCAGAGCGAGTTGCGGAGTTCCGTTACCGCAGATCCGCGGTTGGCGAACACGGTTTTCCAGAAGCCGGGAAACAGCGCGTAGTCGGCCATGTCCGAAACATTGAACGAAAGCCGTGGATAGCCTTCGCGGGCAAAACCGATAACGGCATTCGGCCCGACCGTGACGCTGCCGTCGATCATCCGCGTCAGGTGCACGCCAAGGAAGGGCAGGGCTGGATCCGGGACGGGATAGATCAGATGGCGGACAATGTCGTTCTTCGATGCGGGAAGGCGATAGTATTCGCCGCGGAAGGGAACGATGCGATGCTCGATCGAAAGCCCGGCGAGCACGGCCAGCCGGTCTGATTGGAGACCGCCGCAGACCACCAGTTTTTTCGCCTGCCAGTTTTCGCCGGCCGACGCGATATCGACGGAATCGATGACTTCGCGAATGCCGGTGACGCGCGTCGACAGGCGGATCTCGCCGCCAAGCGCCCTGATGCGCCGCCCCATGGCTTGGCAGACATCGGCATAGCTGACGATGCCGGTCGAGGCCACGAAAAGCGCGCCGAGACCGCGGATGTTCGGTTCCCGCTCCTTCAATTCACCCTCGCTGACGCGCCGGACTTCGATCGTGTTCTGCTTCGAGCGTTCGTGGAGCGCCTCCATGCGCTGCACTTCGAGTGCGGAGGTGGCGACGAGCAGTTTGCCGCAGACATCGAAGCGGATGCCGTTCTCCTGGCAGAAGGCCTTGGTGGCATCCGCGCCCTTGCGGCAGAGCTCGGCCTTCAGGCTGCCTGGCGGATAGTAGATGCCGGCATGGATGACACCACTGTTGTGGCCGGTCTGGTGCTTGCCGAGAGCCTCCTCTTTTTCCAACAGGATCAGGCTGCAGCCGGGATATGTTTCCAGCAGCCGCATGGCCGTCGCCAGGCCGACGATGCCGCCGCCGATGACGCAGTAGTCGAAAATCATTGTTGTAGCCCTTGCCTGCCCGATTATGCGTGCGCCGTCTGACGATCGCCATAGTCGAAATAGGCCTTTTCCAGCGCATGCCCGTCGGCAAGCTCGCTTGCCGAACCCTCCAGCGCGTTATGGCCGTTGCGCGGCACGTAGACGCGGGAAGCGAGGTCGAGAATGCGAGCGGTGGACCGTTCGACGACGAGCAGGGTCAGCCCGCTGGCGTTAAGCTGGCGGAGGCTTTCGTAGACCTGGTCGATCACCAGCGGCGCAAGGCCAAGCGACGGTTCATCGATCATCATCAGCGACGGGCGCTGCAGGATGGCGCGGGCGATGGCAAGCTGCTGCTGCTCGCCGCCGGAAAGGTGGCCGGCAACGCCGCGGTAGCGGGTCCTGAGGATCGGAAGATTTCCAGAACCCGTTCCCAGATCGGCGGCCGCTTCGGCCTTGTCCTTGCGGATCATGCCGCCGAGCAGCAGGTTTTCCCGCACCGTCAGTGTCCGGAAGATACTGCGGCCTTCCGACACCAGTGCCAGGCCCTTCCGGCATAGCTTTTCCGGCGCCTGGCCGGCGATCGACTCGCTGTTGAAGGCAAGCGTGCCCCCGGTCGGCGCCATGGCCCGGAAATTGATTTCAGAAGCGTGGATTTGCCGGCGCCGCGATCTGGCCTCGTCGTTCCCGGCAAGCAGCAGCTGACGATCAATCTCCTCGCGTGGTATCGACATCTCACGGCGGCCAGATATCGCTGCCCTGATATCAAGTGTGTAGACCGGACGCCGCTGCGGAATGCCAAAGGATAGTGCTCTTTGACAATCTTCCCCTTCACTGAAGCCACCCCGATCCAGTTCCAGCAGCCCCTGC
>NZ_RZPB01001350.1:0-806 GCF_003998535.1 Mesorhizobium sp. M7A.F.Ca.AU.002.02.1.1
GACCAATCCCGGAAGTGAATATCCGGCGGCGCGGGGCCAGGGCTTTGGGGGCTGGGCCCGCCTCTGCCGATCCGCCTCGACGCTCGGAGTGCGTTTGGCGGACGTGAACTGGTCCTGCTGGCTCATGGTGGCGCCTCGGTTATTTGAGTGGTGAAAGGGCGTCTGACAGCCCCTTGAGCGTTGCGGTAACGGTGATCGTCTGCCCGTCGACCGTCGAGTAGGAGATCGCCGGCGTCGCGTTCTGCGATATCTGCCGGCGCATGACGGGGCCGACCGGCAACATGCCGACACAGACCATTTCGTTGCAGCCGTTCAGCTGCACGTCGATCGGCTGCTTCTGTCCATCGAATTTCACGGACACCAGGCCATCGCTCCTGGCGTTCGGGGCGGTGCGCAGGATCATGTACGGCTTGCCGTCCTGGGTGGCGGCAAGCGACCAGCTGAAGGCCATCTTGCCGGACGCGTCCTCGATGATCTGCGAGACGTTGCAGACCTTCTTGCGGGCTTTGAGGTTCTCGTCGCAGATCAGCGTCCAGTTGTCGAATGGGCGTATGGTGCGCTGGTAGTCTCCGAGCTTCACCTCGGGCGGGAGCACCACGTCCGAAGGCTTGATCCTGTAGGTCGACGCGACCTGCCCGGCGGCCGGCACGAGGCCGCCGCAAAGCGCCAGGCAGGTCAGGGCAACAAGTCCTTTCATCCCTGCCTCAGTTCAAGGTGAAGCTGATGCCGGCGCCGACGCCGACATGCCCACCCGCTGCCGTGCCCGACAGATTGCCGCGGATGCGGCCGTCCTCGCTGGTGTAGCC
>NZ_RZPB01001351.1:0-802 GCF_003998535.1 Mesorhizobium sp. M7A.F.Ca.AU.002.02.1.1
GCTGATCCAGGCCGAAGGTCTGGACGACAAGCGCTGGCCGGCCAAGCAGTTCGCCCAGATGATCGACGGCTGGAAGAACAAGGGGCAAGGCCCCGCCGACATTGCCGAGGGCGACGCGCGCGCCTTCGCCAACGGCAAGGGCCGCGAACTCTACAAGGCCTATCAGGAGCGGCTGAAGACGCTGAACGCCTGCGATTTCGGCGACCTGCTCTGCCACCCGATCCGCATCTTCCGCGCCAATCCGGACGTGCTGAAGGAATACCATAAGCGCTTCAAGTACATCCTCGTCGACGAGTACCAGGACACCAACACCGCCCAGTACATGTGGCTGCGGCTGTTGGCGCAAAGGCCTCAAGGCAAGCCGATCTCCCCCCTTGAGGGGGAGATTGGGCGCTCTTCGGCCGAAACCCGCGCCACCGTAAACATCTGCTGCGTCGGCGATGACGACCAATCCATCTATGGCTGGCGCGGCGCCGAGGTCGACAACATCCTGCGTTTCGACAAGGATTTTCCCGGCGCCACCATCATCCGGCTGGAGCGCAACTACCGCTCGACCGCGCACATCCTTGGTGCCGCCTCCCACCTCATCGCCCACAATGAGGGCCGCTTCGGCAAGACGCTGTTCACGGATCGCAACGATCCCGAGGATGGCAAGGTCAATGTCCACGCCGCCTGGGATTCCGAAGAAGAAGCCCGCGCCATCGGCGAGACCATCGAGGCCTATCAGCGCCAGAAGCACAATCTCAACGACATGGCTATTCTTGTCCGTGCATCCTTCCAGATGCGGGCCTTCGAGGATCGC
>NZ_RZPB01001352.1:0-799 GCF_003998535.1 Mesorhizobium sp. M7A.F.Ca.AU.002.02.1.1
GTCCTTCCTGGCCGAGCGGGTCAGGCAACACCGGAGTATTTTTTCATTCCCCTTGCTGCTCGCACGAGTGACGACCAATCAGCTCCCATAGTGGCGACGAGGTCACTAGCTTCTTCGCTGGAAATGCCGGTGCGGGCGGCGAGCTTCTTCGCAAGCAAATCGAAAGCCAGTTCGACTATCGTCATCGTTCAGCCCTTTCGCTAAGCTCTCCAATACCCTCTCGGAGGGTCTCTCGCATTAGCCCATGTTAATGAGGCGAGAAGCAATTTCCTTCACCTCGTGGGCGGCACGACCTATCTCGAATTCTGCAACACACGCAGCGCGCCTGGCGCGCTGCTGCCGCTTCAGAGGATGCACAAGAGCGAGAACGGTCGCCGCTCACACTTCATCACCGCCAATTTTCAGATCGCCGACGGCCCGGCTGCCGACGAGATCGTCGTGGCCATCGGTGCTGCGGACGGCGGCTGGGTCGGCATGCGTCAGGAAGGCAGTCGCCGATTGACGGGAACAATTTAGCGAACAGTAAATTCAACGGTCTTCTGGTAGGAGGCAAAAGTGTCCCAGCGAAGCGTCGACAAAGACCGATTGGAGCGCGCAGACCGCGAGGCAAAAGTTGCTAACGCGGCCGAGAGAGAGGCGCGTTATTTGAAAACTGCGCGACTTCGAGAACAACGCCTTGCTGCCGAAGCCAAGGGTCCCCAGGCTTCGAAGAAAGGCCGATCCAGGAGCTAAGGCGCTAAGGCGCTTAGCCGCCGAGGCTGGCCGTGAGACAGCGACGCCCTTCTGATGGAACATACAC
>NZ_RZPB01001353.1:0-796 GCF_003998535.1 Mesorhizobium sp. M7A.F.Ca.AU.002.02.1.1
GCATAGAGACGCCTTCACCCCATCAGAACTTGCCCTGCTCAGTCGCGTCTTCGCACGCAGCAAAATCAAAAACGAAACCGCAACCGAGAAGGAGCGGCGCGCATCACGTATTCTGGCTTACTACCAGGCTGGGGTCACGGATGAGGATGAGCTAGAACTGCTTTCTCGCCAACCGCTCGGAAGGTGACGATTAGTCTTCCTTCTTCAGAGCTTCCGCCTCGTCTTTGAGCTTCGGCCAATCGGCGCCATGCCTGCGAAGCAGCGTTCGTGCCTGCTTGGGGTCAATTTCCGTGAGCTCGACCAGATGTTCGACCTCAAGGTCCTGGCCCTTCGCAACCCGGCTTGCCTCGTTCGCTTTTCGTTGCATCTCGACGACCCTCTGCTGAGACAACATGAACGAGCGCTGAGAGTGCGCGTTCCAGAACTTCATACAAAAATCGCGACATCGATTAAATCAGTCGGATTGCGCCACTGAGGCGGGCATGCCCTTCTGCTGCGGCTTTCCGATTTGTCCAATGTGGAGAACCCGAGCTGGTCGCAAATGGCGGCGGCATCTTCGTGCGTCAGTCCGGCCACGCGGCATTCGGTTTCGTCGCCGCTCCGTTTGGTGTGCCGGCGTTCGGCAGCATTCTGTCGCAGCAAGTCCTATCGCACGTTATCTCATCAGCTTGATCTGAAGCGAGATGCTCAGCCTCAGAATCCTGTCGCCATTTTCGTTCCGCACTTCAACAAATACTTGCTGCCCGTCCACCTCGGTCAGTGCATCTCTCGTAAGGTCGATAAGGCCTTCGAAGCC
>NZ_RZPB01001354.1:0-795 GCF_003998535.1 Mesorhizobium sp. M7A.F.Ca.AU.002.02.1.1
GTGTTTGCCGGCTCCGGCGTGTGACAGACCGAGCAATTCGCGGAGGTCGAGATGAACGAGACAGTCAAGGAAAAGGTCTATTCGGAAGCCGAGATCGCCGACCGGCTTGAGAAGGAGTTGCCGAAATGGCGTTATGAAAACGGCTGGATCCGGCGCAAATACAAGACCCACAGCTGGAAATCGACGCTCATGGTCATCAACACGGTTGGTCATCTCGCCGAGGCGGCGTGGCACCATCCTGATATCACCGCCTCCTATGCCTGGGTCGAGGTGCGCCTGACGAATCACGCGGCGAAAGGCATTACCGACAAGGATTTCGAGTTGGCGAAAAAGATCGAGGACGTTGTCCAGTGGCAGCCGGCCAAGGAAGGCGGGGCACTGGAGGGCACTCCACTGACCGATCAACGCTTCGCTTACGTCAAATATGACTAAGCAGGGTCGGAATTTGTTGACGCGTATGAAAACATTCGCTGATCCGCTGCAGGGTGGGGTTCACGGCCAATCCAGTTTCGTCTAGGATCGAGCCGGCACCAGAAAGTAGTTTAGCGAATGGCGGTTGCTTGGATCGGCAACCGGGAAGCGCTGATTGAGCACGCGGCTGCGCATGCCGCGTCGCTATTGTCGTCAAGTCGGTGCCCGGTTTTCAGCTTTGATACGGATATAGATGGCACGAGGGCGGCGATCGCGCTGGCTGAGCGGGCTGGCGCGGCATACGACCATGCCGATGGTGCGGCACTTGCCCGAGAGACCGCGCTTTTTACCGACAAGGGGGCAATGACCGTCGCCCCCGGAGAG
>NZ_RZPB01001355.1:0-789 GCF_003998535.1 Mesorhizobium sp. M7A.F.Ca.AU.002.02.1.1
GGTCGAGATCATGACCGCCATCCTCAAAGCGCCGGTCGATCTTCTGTGGTTCGGCGGCATCGGCACGTATCTCAGGGCATCGACCGAGACCAATGCCGAGGTCGGCGACCGCGCCAACGATGCCATTCGCATCACCGCGCTCGACGTCCGGGCGAAAGTGATCGGCGAGGGCGCCAATCTCGGCGTCACGCAGCGGGCGCGCATCGAGTTCGGCATGAATGGCGGCCGCTGCAACTCCGACGCCATCGACAATTCGGGCGGCGTCAACTGCTCCGACGTCGAGGTCAACATCAAGATCGCGCTGGCTTCCGCCATGCGCAAGGGGTCGTTGACACGCCCGGCACGCAACAAGCTGCTGGCCGAGATGACCGAGGAGGTCGGCTCGCTGGTGCTGTCCAACAACTACCAGCAGACGCTGGCGCTTTCGATCGCCCGCAAGCGCGGCCTCGCCGACATCGCGCATCAGAGCCGCTTCATGACGGCGCTGGAGGCGCGCGGCCTGCTCGACCGTGCCGTCGAGACGCTGCCGTCGCCGGCAGCGCTGGCCGAGCGCGAAGCGCGTGGCGAACCGCTGACCAGAGCCGAACTCGGCGTGCTGCTCGCCTATGCCAAGATTGTGCTGTTTTCCGACATCGTCGCCAGCGACGTGCCTGATGACGCGCATTTCGACCGCGACCTGATGGGCTATTTTCCCGACCAGATGGCGAAGAAATACGCCGCCGAGATCCATGGCCACAGGCTGCGCCGCGAGATCATCACACGGGTCGTCGCCAACGATCTGGTCAATCG
>NZ_RZPB01001356.1:0-788 GCF_003998535.1 Mesorhizobium sp. M7A.F.Ca.AU.002.02.1.1
CATCGATGTGGAAGATCGTGCCGCGTCCGACCTTCGACGAGAATGTCACGGGATGACCGAGCGCGCTGGCCATGCGGCGCACGATGGCGAGCCCGAGCCCGAGACCGCCACCGTCCAGTTCGGCATTGGCCGGCGAGGTGCCGCGGTGGAACTCCTCGAACACCGCCTCGCGCTGGTCGTCGGGAATGCCGCAGCCCGTGTCGGCGACGTCGATGCGGATGGTGTCGCCGCGATGCCTGGTGCCGACAAGCACGCCGCCCGAGCGTGTATAGCCCAGCGCGTTGGAGAGAATGTTCTGCAGGATACGGCGCAGCAGCGTGCGGTCGGAGCGGACCACGGCATGGACCGGCCGGAATTTCAGCGACAGGCCTTTCATCTCCGCCACCGGCAGGAAATCCGAGCGGAGCGACGAGAACAGCGCCTCCAGGCTGACGTCGCTTATGTCGGGCTGCACCACGCCGGCATCGAGCTTGGAGATGTCGAGCAGGGTTCGCAGCAGGTCCTCCATCGTCTCCAGCGAGCGCTCGACCTGCCGCACCAGTTTCTTGCCCTCGTCGCTGGTCTGAACTTCGGCGAGCGCCGAAACCGAAAGGTGGGCGGCATTCAGCGGCTGCAGCACGTCGTGACTGGCAGCGGCGAGGAAACGGGTTTTTGACAGGTTCGCCAGTTCGGCGTTTTCCTTGGCGGCACTGAGGTCAATGTTCGACTGCTCCAGCCGCCGCAAGGTCGAGTGAAGTTCCTCGGTACGTGTACGCACCCGGTTTTCCAGCGAGATCGTGGTCTGGAAC
>NZ_RZPB01001357.1:0-786 GCF_003998535.1 Mesorhizobium sp. M7A.F.Ca.AU.002.02.1.1
CCACCTCTCCCCCGATCGACGGGGTAGAGGAAGGGCGCCACACAGATCGGCGAGGGAGAGGAAGGCGCGAGTTCGCCGCCCTTGGCTCCTTCCTCTCGCTCCGGAGGGGGGAGAGGTGGCGCTGCGAAGCAGCGACGGAGTGGGGGAAGCCATTCGCCAAGCGCACAGTCCCAAGACAGGCACAAGCTGGCGAGATCAGCTAGTCGTGCCGATGCCCAAAGTGCCTCGCCGCAACCTCGACATGGGTATGCGCGGCATGCGCCACAAACCGCTCAGTCTCGCTGACATCGTTGACCGCTTCGTTCGGCCACCAGGTGCCGCCGATAACGATGCCTTCGCACACCAGTCTCTGATCGGCGACCAATGACGCGCCGACCGCGTCGACGAAGGTGAAGCGGCCCGGGCGCTGACGGAGCACGGCGACGTCGCCGACCGTGCCGACGGCCAGTGTGCCCAGGTCAGGCCGCGCGATCGCCTGCGCCGGCGCTTGCGTGGCGGCGCGCAGGACCTCGACCAGCGGCATGCCGAGCGCCAGGAGCTTCGACATGCAGACGAGGATGTCGAAGGCGGGACCGTCGACGCAGTAGAGATGCACGTCGCTCGAGATCACGTCGGGCGCCAGCCCTTCTTCGAGCATGGCGCGGGCGACGGCGAAATCGAACGAGCCCATGCCGTGGCCGATGTCGAAGATGACGCCGCGCTCGCGCGCCAGCCGCATGTCGGGCCGCACCGCGCCGGAAGCGAACACCGGCGCATTCGGGAAAGGCCGGAAGCAATGGGTGAGAA
>NZ_RZPB01001358.1:0-781 GCF_003998535.1 Mesorhizobium sp. M7A.F.Ca.AU.002.02.1.1
GATGAACAGCGCGATGCCGGCCACGAAGGCGCGGCGCAGACCGAATCGGTCACCGGCAGCGCCCCCGGCCAGGATCAGCGCCGAGAGCGTCAACGCATAGGCATTGGAAATCCACTGCGCCTCGGCAAGGCTTGCGCCGAGATTGACGCGGATCGCTGGTGTAGCGATGGCCAGGATGGAGCCGTCTATGAAGCCAAGCGCCGAGGCCAGAATTGCCGCGATCAGCACAAATCGTCGCCGCGACTGCGGACAAAACGTTCCATTCGTGACCGGATTGGTCAGCGGGACGGCGGCGGCTTCACTTGGTGAATGCATGAAACCTTGCTTAAACCCCTGGCGCACCGGCAACAACCAGCCAGTGGCTTGCTGTCGCTGAAACCAGCCGTTTGGCCAGGGTCGCACCCTGTCAGATGCAAATGGCGGCAACCATGCTAGGTTTCCGGAAGGTGCCGATGGGGAAACATCGATGAAGCGGCCACTTGAAGCATCGGCTGAGGGACGCGGCCGTATCGTCGGGATCACCGATGGCGTATTCGCCATCGCGCTCACCCTGATCGTTCTCGAAATCAGGGTGCCGGCGCACGAGGCGATCCATTCCGAACGCGAGCTGCTCGCCGCGATCGCCGCCCTGGCGCCGCGTTTCCTGACCTACGCCTTGAGCTTCCTGACGCTGACCATCTTCTGGTTTGGCCAGCAGGCGCAGCATGGTCTGATCGCCAAATCCGATCGACGGCTTGCCACGCTGAACCTTTGCTTTCTCGCCTTCATCGCCTTGCTGCCC
>NZ_RZPB01001359.1:0-779 GCF_003998535.1 Mesorhizobium sp. M7A.F.Ca.AU.002.02.1.1
GAATAGGCCTCGTCTACAAGACCAGCTACGACAAGGCCAACCGCACCTCGCTGTCGGCGACGCGCGGCGCCGGCATGGACGCGGCACTTCCCGTCTTCGACGAACTGCGCAAGGAATTTTCGCTCCCGGTGCTGACCGATGTCCACACCGAGGAGCAGTGCGCCATCGTGGCGCCGCATGTCGATGTCCTGCAGATTCCGGCTTTCCTGTCGCGCCAGACCGACATGCTGGTCGCCGCGGCGAAAACCGGCAAGGTCATCAACGTGAAGAAGGGACAGTTCCTTGCCCCCTGGGACATGAAGAACGTCGTCGCCAAGATCACCGGATCCGGCAATGCCAATGTGCTGACCACCGAGCGCGGTGCTTCTTTCGGCTACAACACGCTGGTCTCCGACATGCGCGCTTTGCCTGTCATGGCAGAGATCGGCGCGCCGGTGATCTTCGATGCGACCCATTCGGTGCAGCAGCCGGGCGGGCAGGGCGGTTCCTCGGGCGGTGAACGTCGTTTTGTCGAGACGCTGGCGCGCGCGGCCGTCGCTGTCGGCGTTGCCGGCGTCTTCATCGAGACCCATCAGGATCCTGGCAACTCGACCTCTTCCGACGGCCCCAACATGCTGCCGTTGAAGGACATGCCCGCTCTACTCGAGCGGCTGATGGCATTCGACCGCATCGCCAAGGGTCTCTAGGCCGGACAATATCCTCTGTCGACCGCCGATGCTTGTGGACGGCGCAAGCCGCCTGTACGCTCTACCGGCACATGAGCGTTTTGGCAGGAGGAA
>NZ_RZPB01000135.1:0-10987 GCF_003998535.1 Mesorhizobium sp. M7A.F.Ca.AU.002.02.1.1
CCATGTTCAGCGCCAGCATGATGACCTGGTTGACGCCGACCATCAATGTCGGCCGCGCCGACGGCAGCAGCACCCGCCACAGTTTCTGCTGCGCCGTGCAGCCGGCCATTTCGCTGAAATCGTCGATCTCCGACGGCACCCGCGATAGGCCGAGCATCGTTGCTCGCACCATCGGCGGGGTGGCGAAGATGGCGGTCGCAATCATCGCCGAGACTGGGCTGTTGCCGAACAGCAGCAGCATTGGGATGAGATAGGCGAAGGTCGGGATCGTCTGCATCAGGTCGAGGGCAGGGGAGACGATGAGCCTTTCGGCCCACGGCTTGCGCCACGCCCAGATGCCGGCGAACAGCCCGGTGACGATGCAGAACGGCACGGCGATGGAGATCAGCCCAAGCGTCAGCATGGCGCTGGTCCATTGGCCGAACAGCGCGATGTAGAGGAAGCAGCCGCCGACCAGCAGGCCGAGTTTTCTGCCGCCGGCGGCATGCCCCGCGATGAAGGCGGCAGCGCAGACGCCGACCCAGGACAGCCGCGGCAGGACATAGGCTTCTGCGCCCCGACCGATCTTGAAATTCTTGGCCAGCAGATTGAGCGCGAAATCGAGCGGAACGCCGAGCACCGCGGTGATCGAGCGGGTGAGCCACGACAGGTTCGACTTGATCCAGCGCATCAGCGCGCTGACCCAATCGGCGACCGGCACGACGGCGCTGGCCGGATAATTGACCGCCCAGGACAGGCGGTCTCGCAACAGGAACACGACAAGCACGGCCGCGAGTGCCACCGCCCAGACGAGCAGCCAGACCTGAACCGGGCGCGACCGTGTTTCGCCGGCGCTTGCCGTCACCGTCATGTGCCGGCTCCGGAACGCTCAATGCCGGCCAGCAGATCGATCACCGCTTGCGGCGTCACCTCGCCGATCGGCTTGCCGCTGCCGTTGACGACCGCGAACGGCTTGTTGGCGGCAACGATGCTGGCGGAAAAGCTGGATATCTTGGCCTCCGGCGCCACCGTTCCGCCGTGCTCCGAGCCGTCGCAGGCGCGCATCAGGCTGCGTGCCGAGATCACCTTGGCGCGGTCGACGTCGCGGGTGAACTCGGCGACGTAGTCGGTCGCCGGATTGACCACCAGTTCCTCCGGCGTGCCGATCTGGATGACCTCGCCATCCTTCATGATGGCGATGCGGTCGGCCAGCCGGATGGCCTCGTCGAAATCATGGGTGATGAAGACGATGGTCTTGTGCAGCATCATCTGCAACCGCATCAGCTCGTCCTGCATCTCGCGGCGGATCAGCGGATCGAGCGCCGAGAACGGCTCGTCGAGGAACCAGATTTCCGGTTTTGTCGCCAGGCTGCGGGCGATGCCGACACGCTGCTGCTGGCCGCCGGACAGTTCGCGCGGATAGAAATGCTCGCGACCCCTTAAGCCGACAAGCTCGATGACCTCGCGCGCCCTTGCTTCGCGTGTCGCCCGGTCCTGCCCCTGGATGCTGAGCGGGAAGGCGATGTTCTCCAGCACGTTGAGATGCGGCAACAGCGCAAAATTTTGGAACACCATGCCCATGCGGTGTCGTCGCAATTCGATGAGTGCTGCATCGGAGGTTTTCAGCAGGTCATTGCCCTCGAATTCGACCTTGCCGTGGGTCGGCTCGACCAGCCTCGACATGCAGCGCACCAGCGTCGACTTGCCGGAGCCCGACAGGCCCATGATGATGAAAATCTCGCCCTGGCGGATTTCGAGGTCGACGGCGCGCACCGCGCCGACCAGCCCGGCAGCCGTGACGTCGGCTATGCTGGCCTTGCCGTCACGTTCGCGGATGAAATTGGCCGCGTTCGATCCGAACAATTTCCAGACATTGCGGCAGGCAAGCTTTACCGGACGGGCGTCTTTTGGCGCGCCCGCCGTGTTTGGCTCCTGTTCAGTCCTGTCCGTCATTCGAACGTCCCTCTGGAATATCAACAAGTGAGGCCCGGCTGGTCAGCAGCCGGGTCTCATTTTTCCAGTCGGAACGATCACTGCGCCCAGGCTTTCCAGTCGGCCTCGTGGGCGGCGATCCAGGCAGCTGCGACGTCCTCCGGTGTCTTGCCGCCGAGATCGATCTCGCCGCTCATCTTGTTGAGCTCATCGGTGTCGATCGTGTAGGCCTTGGCCACCTTGTAGGCGACCGGCCATTTGTCCTTCATGCCGGACCAGGAGTATTTCCAGATCTCGCCATGCGGCTTGCCGCAGTCATATTTGGCGTCGGGGTTCACGCCCCATTTCGGGTCGTTGTAGCACTCGGGCGTGTATTCCGGGAATTCAACCCACTCGCCCTTGTATTTGGCAGGCGCCCAATGCGGCGAATAGATCCACAGCATGATCGGCGCCTTGCGCTGATAGGCGGAATCGAGCTCGGCGAACATCGCCGCGTCGGTGCCGGCATGGATGACGGTGAAGGGCAGTTTCAGCGCCTCGACGCGCTCGTCGTCAAAGCCTTCCCATGTCACCGGGCCGCCGAGATAGCGTCCCTTCGGTGCGGTCTCCGCCGTCGAGAAGGCTTCGGCGCATTTCGGGTCCTTCAGCGCTTCCCAATTGGGCAGGCCCGGGCATTTCTCCTTCATGTATTCCGGAAACCACCATTCTTCCTTGGCCTTGGGTCCGAGCTTACCCAGCCGTTCGGTCTGGCCGGTCGCATCGGAGGCCTTCATGGCTTCGCCGGCGGTCGTGTCCCAGAACTCCAGGCCGACATCAAGATCGCCATTGGTGAGGCCCGTGGTCAGGCTGGAGAGGTAGTCGGCCGTGGGATACTCGACGGTATAGCCGAGCTTTTCCAGGATACCGCCAAGGATCTTGGCGTTCAGATTGACGCTGGTCCAGTCGAACAGCGCGATCTTGATCGGATCGTTGGATTCTGGTGCGGCGGCTTGGGCGGAAGGTGTCAGTGCACTCGCCGCGGCGAGTGCGAAGGTTCCCATTGTTAAGTTCGAAATCACACTGCGAAGTGACATGCTTGTTCTCCTTCAAGCTGTGAAAATTATCGTTCGTTCCCTTCTTGCGGCTTTTCTTGATTGTGTTGGAAAGGCTGGTCTTTGCGCAAGGCCGTCGGCGCCAGATTATTGCCCCGGCTTTGGCCGACGCAGGCAAGATGGTGCTCAATTCTAGTGATGATGGAACAGGACTGCAGTGTCGGCGTCATGGTTGCCGACGGATCGCTGCGGGGGCGGTCATCTGCGGATCGATTGCCAGTCTTGCGGCGCCTTGCAAGGTGCGAGCCATCAAGGTCTCATGTTCTCGGCTGTCGACCCGGCAAGCGCCATCTCGCCAAGCCAGTTTCATGGGATGAAATTATATATATCAAGGTTCATGTCGCGCAACGACTAACACCGCGCGAGGCGTATAAATTCAGACTGCAGGCGAAGTTGAACCTCTACCAGCAGACGTAGCCGCCATCGACAATCAGGTCGAGGCCGGTGACGAAGCTCGCTGCGCGGCTGGCCAGGAACACCGTCGGTCCGACCATTTCCTCCGGCGCCGCCATCCGCCCCATCGGCGTGTCGCGCTTGAAGATCTTCACCTCTTCGGCCACCTCAGGCCGCTTGTTCATCGGCGTCAGTGTGTAGCCCGGGCTGACGACATTGACGCGCAGGCCGCGATCGGCCCACTCCATAGCGAGACTCCTGGACATGTGGATGACGGCGGCCTTCGAAGAATTGTAGTGCGCCTGCGTCAGGCCCCGGTTGACGATGGTGCCCGACATCGAGGCGATGTTGATGATCGAGCCCTTGCCTCGCACCAGCATCTTGCGCGCTTCGGCCTGACAGGACAGGAACACGCCGGCGACATTGACCTCGTGCACCTTCTGCCACGTCTCCAGCGGCATCGTCTCGGCGGGTTCGGAGCCGGCAATGCCGGCATTGTTGACCGCAACGGTCAGCGCACCGAGTTCGCTCTCGACTCGATCGATCGCCGCCGCCAGATCGCTCTGCGATGTCACTGTACCGTTCAGCACCAGCGCCTTGCGGCCGAGTGCCGTGATCCGGTGCGCCGTTTCATCCAGCCCGCCTTTCGACGCATGACCAAAACAGGCGATGTCGGCGCCTGCCTCGGCCAGCCCGATCGCGATGGCCTGGCCGATGCCGCTGCCGGCGCCGGTGACCAGCGCGACATCGCCATCCAGCTTGAAAAGATCCATCGAGTGTCCTCCCTGTCCCAGGGAGGGTATGCGCTGACCCGTGCTTCGATCAAGCGCCCGCGCGCAAGCGGCGTCGATGCCTAGAAATAACCGCTCGACGCGGCCGTGGCTTCCTTCGGGATTTCGACGCCATCGACCAGGATCTTGTCGACCAGCTCGTGGTGGAAACAGACCAGCCCCTTGATGCGCTCCGCCTCGTGCACCGGCTCAGGATAATACCAGACGAGGTTCTCGTGACGCTTGGCCTTGGTCGTCACGTGATAATAGTTGGAGATGCCCTTGTAAGGACAGCGCGAGATGTAGCGGCTGGGCGCGAACATATCGAGCCGCGTGTCGGCGATTGGCAGATAGTGGCGCACTGGATGGCCGGTCTCGAACAGGAACACGCCGCGGCGTGAATCGGCGACCTGCTCACCATCGAGGATGACCTGCACGCGCCGCGACGACGGCAGGCAGTCGACGCGGCGGAAGGGATCGCGGGCGTGGACAAAGATCTCCTCGTCCTCCTCGAACCAGTGCCCCATCTTGCTCCAGGTGAACGACATGTAGTCCGATATCGGCGGACAGCCCTTGACCGGATCGAGATAGCGCCAGGCCGCGTCCTCGACCAGCGTGATGCCGGTGTTGAGCGAATAGTGGGTGGCTGTGCCCTTGAATGGGTCCTCTGTCGTGGTCTTGCTCGGCAGCAGGAACTCCTCGCGAACGTCGCCGATCGGAAAATAGTAGACCGGCAGATGATCGGATTCGTAGAACACCAAGGCGTTGGTCGTATCGGCCACGGTCATTGACCCCACCTGCACACGCAGGCGCTTCTGCGTCGGCATGGTGAAGGCTATGTAGCCCGGCTCGAAGTCGTACTGCACGATGCTGTCGAGCAGCGGAAAATGCGGCCCGCGGCCGCGCAGATGAGGCTTGCGAATGGTAGTCTCCCGTTTAGTTTCTTTTGTCATCGGGCGTTGAGGCACGATCAGCTCAGGGACACGCGATCGAGCAGCAGGCCGGCGGCGATCGGCGGCAAGCCGCTGACATTCTTGCGCACCGGCACCAGCAGATCGGGAAAATAGCTGAAGATGACAGGCGTCTCGTCGAGCAGCAGTTTCTGGATGTCGGAGGCGGCAGCGCGTTGCGCGCCGACATCAAGCGCCTTGAGATAGCTGGTGACCATGCCGTCATAGGCCGGGCTCTTGAAATGCGCCGCATTCCACGGACCGTCGCTGACCAGCGGGCTCTTCAGGAAGACGTTCGGCACGCTGCGATGGGCGTAGTCGGTGATGCCAAGTGGGCTGTCCAGCCAGTCCGACTGGCCGAACACCGCCTTGCCGTAATATTTGTCCTGGTCTTCGATGTTGAGCGAGATGCGGGCACCGATTCCCTTGGCGAAATTCTGGAACAATTGCGCGTAGCGGGGAATGTCGGAATAGCGCAGCGTCGTTAGCGTGATGTCGAAACCACTGGCAAGGCCCGCCGCCTCCAGCAACTGCTTGGCCTTGGCGATATCCTGGACGCGCTGCGGCACCGTCTTGTCGGTTGCGGGGAAAGCGGGTGCGAAGGGGCTGTCATTGCCGGTCGCCGCCATGCCGCGGCACAGCCCGTCGACCAGCTTGGAGCGGTCGATGCACAGCGCCAGCGCCTGGCGCACGCGCTTGTCGGTGAAGGGGCCGGTGTCGCAGCGCATGTGAAGCTGCCGGTGCGCGGTCGAAGCGACACGCAGCACCGTGATATCAGGACTGTTCAGCACCACCTGGCTTACATCGAGCGGAACGGCGTCGAGGATGTCGACCTCGCCGGCCTGCAGCGCCAGGATGCGCGGTTGCACGTCGCCGTAGAATTTGAATTCGAGCCGGTCAGGCAGCGCCTTCTCGCCCCAATAGTCGGTATTGCGGATGAAGGTCGCGCCGACCTTTGGCGTGTAGGTCTCCAGCCGGAATGGCCCGGTTCCTTCGAACGTCTTTTCGTAGTCGCCCTTGTAGCTCGCCGGCAGGATGACGGCGTTGTAATTGTCGATCGACACCGAATAGGGAAAGCTGCCATTCGGCGCATCGAGATGGAAGGCGACGGTGTGGTCGTCGACCTTCCGGGTGCCGCCTTTCGACAGCAGCCCCTTGAACACGGAAAGTGCATTAGAAGCGCCTTTGGGGTCGGCCAGCCGGTCGAAGGTCGCGACGACGTCGTCGGCCTTGAAATCCTCGCCATTGTGGAATTTCACGCCCTTGCGCAGCTTGAACGTCCAGACGCTGCCGTCCTCGTTCGGCGCCCAGCTCTCCGCCAGCACCGGCTTCAAGGTGAGGTCCGGCTGCGTGATGCAGAGAAATTCGGCGGTCTGGAAAACCAGCTGGTAGCTGCCGCTGTCATAATAGGTGACGGGATCGATGGCGCCGCCCGGCGTCGCCACGCCGGCGCGCACCGTGCCGCCCGGCTTGCCCTCCGCGCGTGCTTGCTGCGTGCCGAGGCCGGCGGCCGCGACAAGGCTGCCCAGGAACGGCAGTGAGAGACCAAGCACGCTGCCATGGCGCAGGAAGTCGCGGCGGTCCATCCTGCCGGCCAGCAATTCGTCGACAGCGGAATTTTCGATTGCAGTGAGCGTTCTGCGAGCGTTGTCGATCATCCGGAAATGCTTGGGCATGGCTGGATTCCTCGCGTGTCTTGGGGTTCGGCCATCTAGTTCATTGTTGACTGCCGCCGGAAAGCGATATTTTTTGATAGGGGTCATCGAAATTTTCGATGCAGAGGTGGGCATGGACACTGAAAATCTGCGCAGCTTTCTCGAAGTCGCCACCCATGGCAGCTTCACCGTCGCAGCCAGCCGGCTCAACCTCGCGCAGTCCACCGTCAGCGCACGGATCAGGGGGCTGGAGGAGCAGTTGGGCCGCCGGCTTTTCGTGCGCGACCGCGATGGCGTCACGCTGACGCCGGCCGGCCGGCAGTTCCTGCCACATGCCTCTTCCATCACCCGCACCTGGGAGCAATCGCGGCAGGACATCGCCGTTCCCGATGGCTACGAGACCTTGCTGCGGCTGACCGCGCCTGCCTATCTGTGGGACCGCATCACCTCGCCATGGGTCGAGTGGATGCGCGCCAGGCGGCCGAACGTGGCGCTGCGGCTGGAGGGCAGCTTCCCGGACTCGGCGATCGACCAGCTGGCGGAAGGCCTGCTCGACATCTGCATCCTCTACCTGCCGCGACCGCATCCCGGCATCGTCTACGAAACGCTGGCGGTCGATCAGGTCGTGCTTGTCCAGCATGCCGCGCAGACCAGGCCGTGGACCGAAAACTACATTCTGATGGATTGGGGGCTGGAGTTCCGCATCGAGCACGACCGCGCCTTTGCCGGCATGGTCAAGCCCGCCATATCGGCCGGACTGGTCTTCATCGGGCTGCAGCACGTGCTGTCACAGCAGGCCGCCGCCTATCTGCCGCTCAGCGCCGTCAGCGGTCATATCGAGCGCGGCGAGATGCGGCGCATCGACAATACGCCGGTGTTCCAGCGGCCGATCTACCTCGCCTATCCCTCGAACCCCGCCTCGTCGGATGTTCTGGATGTCGCGCTCACAGGCCTGCGCACGCTGGCCAGAGACTGGGCCGAAGGGCAGGGCTTTTCGGAAGGCGACCGTGCTCTCAGCATGGCCGGCCAGATCTGACCGGCCAAGCCACGCGGGTGATGGTGACGCTCGCTATGCCGGCTCGGTCACGGCCGCTCTCTGCAGCCTGGCCAGTTCGGCATATGGAATGTGGCAGCGGATCGAATGGCCGGGCTGGGCCTCGCTCAGCGGCGGCTCCTGCTGTTCGCAGATCGGACCGATCTTGCGCGGGCAGCGCGTGTGGAACACGCAGCCCGACGGCGGATTGGTGGCGCTCGGGATTTCGCCGTCGAGACGAATGCGCGCCGTCTCGGTCTGGTCGAGTTTGGGCACGGCCGACAGCAGCGCTTCTGTGTAGGGATGATGCGGCCCGGAAAAGACTTGCTCCGACGGTCCGAGCTCCATGATGCGGCCGAGATAGAGCACGGCGATCTTGTCGGAGAGGTAACGCACCACGGCCAGATCATGCGAGATGAAGATGTAGCTGACGTCTTCCTTCGACTGCAGGTCGGCGAGCAGATTGAGGATGGCCGCCTGCACCGAGACGTCGAGCGCCGAGGTCGGCTCGTCGCAGACGACGATGCGCGGGACGCCGGCGAAGGCGCGGGCGATGGCGACGCGCTGCTTCAGGCCGCCGGACAGTTGGCGCGGTTTTACAGCCAGATGCCGGTCCGTAAGCCGCACCGAGCGGACAAGGTCGTTGAGACGAGCCTCCAGCGCCTTGCCGGAGAGGCCCGCCAGCCGCTTTAGCGCGCGTCCGATCAGATGCCGGATCGAATGCGATCGGTTGAGTGCGGAGTCCGGGTTCTGGAAGACGATCTGCATCGCCTTGATCTGGTCGTCGCTGCGGTTCTCCAGCCTGGGCGCCAGCGCCTTGCCTTCCAGCTCGATCGTGCCGCCTGCGTCCGGCGGCACAAGGCCGAGCAGCAGCCTGGCGAAGGTCGTTTTGCCGCTGCCGGATTCGCCGACCAGCCCGAGCGTTTCGCCAGGCCGCAGGTCGAGGGACACGTCCTTCACGGCGCGCAGTGCATGGCCATGGCTGGCATAGGTCTTGTTCAGCCCGGTGACGCGCAGCACCGGCGCTGCCGCCGCCCTTGGTACAGGCGCCACATCGCTCGGTGTCGCACGCGGCAGCGCCTGCGCCTTGTCGTGATGAAAGCAGCGCGACAGCCGGCCGCCCAGATCGTAGAGCGGTGGCAATTCGCTGCGGCAGCGGTCGTCGGCGAGCGCGCAGCGATCGGCGAAGGCGCAGCCCTTGATGTCGACCCCGATGCCGGGAAGGAAGCCGGGAATGGTATCGAGGCGGCCCTGGTCCTTGCGCTGGCCCCCGCGCGGCAGGCAGCGCAGCAAGGCTACGGTGTAGGGATGGCGCGGGTCGTTGAAGACGACCTCCGTCGGCCCTTCCTCGACCAGCATGCCGGCATAGAGCACGCCGACGCGGTCGCACATGTTGGAGACGACGGCGAGGTTGTGGCTGATAAACAGGATCGAGGCCGACAGTTCTTGCCGCAGCTGTGCGATCAGGTCGAGCACTTCGGCCTCTACCGTCGCATCGAGGCCGGTGGTCGGCTCGTCGAGGATCAGCATCGAGGGATCGTTGGCCAGCGCCATGGCGATCGCCACGCGTTGCTGCATGCCGCCGGAAAGCTGGTGCGGGTAGCGCTGCATCACGCTCATCGGATCGGAGATGCGCACGCGATTGAGCATCGCAATCGCCCGGTCGGTGGCCGCTTGTCCCGAAATACCGCCGAGTTCAAAAATCTCGGTCAACTGACGGCCGACGCGGATCGACGGGTTCAGCGCCTTGCCCGGGTCCTGATAGACCATGGAGACGCTTTCGGCCCGCGCCCGCCTGAGCGCCTCGGCGTCGAGTTTCATCACGTTCTGGCCGTCGAGCGATATCGTGCCGCCGGTGATAGAACCGTTTCTCGGCAGATAGCGCACCACCGTAAGCGCCACGGTGGATTTGCCGCAGCCGGATTCGCCGACCAGCCCATAGGCTTCGCCCTGGCCGATGGTGAGGCTGAGGTTACGCAGCACGGCGCGGTTGCGGCCGGCGACGCGGTAGGCAACCGAAAGATCGGTGACTTCGAGTGCGTTTTCGGCCTTGGCGGAGTTAGTCATTGAGCGCTCCGTGAACGCCGTCGGCGGCCAGATTGACGCCGATGACCAGCGAGGCGATGGCGAGCGCATCGAACAGCACCGTCCACCAGAAGCCGCCGCCGATCATGCCGTAATTGTTGGAGATCGACAGCCCCCAGTCGGGAGAGGGCGGCTGGATGCCGAAACCCATGAAGGAGAGCGTGGCGACGGCGAAGATGGCATAGCCGAGCCGCACAGTGGTTTCGACCAGGATCGGCGGAATGACGTTGGGCAGGATCTCGACGAACATCGTATGCAGGGCACTTTCATGCCTTAGCTGCGCGGCAGCGACATAGTCGAGTTCACGCTCGGCCAGCACCGCGGAGCGCACGGTGCGCGCGATGATCGGCGCGAAGCTTAAGCCGATGACAACGATGACCGTCGTCTTCGAGGTACCGAGCGCAACGATCGCCAGCAACGCAACGATGACCACCGGGATCGCCATGAAGGCTTCCAGGATTCGGCTGACGACATCGTCGACGAGGCCGCGAAAATAGCCGGTGACGAGGCCGAGCGCCGTGCCGGCCACTGTCGCCAGCAAGGTCGCCAGCGGGGCGACGGTCAGGATGTCGCGCGAGCCGACGATGACGCGCGAGAAGACGTCGCGGCCGATCTGGTCGGTGCCGAACCAGTGTTCGGAAGAAGGCGGCGCCAGCGCGTTGATGATGTCGTCGGCGAGCGGGTCGTAGGGTGCGAAGTGCTCGCCGAACAGCGCGCAGGCAACCCAGAACAGCACGATGGCGAAACCGACAAG
The DNA here is from genome assembly GCF_003998535.1 of Mesorhizobium sp. M7A.F.Ca.AU.002.02.1.1. NCBI lineage: Bacteria > Pseudomonadati > Pseudomonadota > Alphaproteobacteria > Hyphomicrobiales > Phyllobacteriaceae > Mesorhizobium > Mesorhizobium sp. M7A.F.Ca.AU.002.02.1.1. The sequence goes on from NZ_RZPB01000135.1 coordinate 10,643, forward strand.
GAATGTTCGCGAGCGCAGCAGCGAGAAGAAGACCTCGGCCAGCGGGCCGCGCGGGCGCGTGTCGTCGGGTGTCGAGGAGGTGGTCTGGATGGTGCTCATTGGTCTGACCCCAGCCGGATGCGCGGATTGAGCACGGAATAGAGGAAGTCGGCGACAAGAGTGGCCACGGCATAGACGATGCCGATGGTGAGGATGCCGGATTCCAGCATCGGGAAATCCTTGCCGCGCGCGGCAGTGAAGATCAGCGAGCCGATGCCCTGGTAGCGAAACAGCGTTTCGATGACGACAAGGCCGCCGATGAGGTAGCCGGTCTGCGTGGCGATAACGGTGATGGTCGGCAGCAGC
>NZ_RZPB01001360.1:0-777 GCF_003998535.1 Mesorhizobium sp. M7A.F.Ca.AU.002.02.1.1
GCTTCTGCAGGTCGGCTTCGAGGGCGCGCTTGAGAATGTCGCGGCCCTCGGCCAGCTTCTCGACCTGGCCGGCAACCAGACCGTCGATGCTGGAGCGGCTTTCGGCCAGCTTGGCGAGATCGGCTTCCAGCGCGCGCTTGAGAACATCGCGACCTTCGGCGAGTTTCTCGACCTGGCCGGCGACCAGACCGTCGATGCTTGAGCGGCTCTCGGCCAGTTTGGCAAGATCGTCCTCGAGCGCCTTGGACAGGGTCGAGCGCTCCTGGACAAGCCTTTCCGCGTGGCTGTTAACGAGGCCACCGACGTTTTCGAGGTCGGCTTCAAGCGCTTTCGACAGCGTCGAACGATCCTGGACGAGCCTTTCGGAATGGCTGTTGACCAAGCCATTGACGCTTTCGAGGTCAGCCTCGAGTGCCCGGGCGAACTGTGCCCGGTCATCGACCAGTTTCTGCGACTGGTCGGCAATGGTCCCCTTGATCGCGTTGAGGTCGGATTCCAGAGCGCGCCGCAGGATATCTCGGCCCTCGGACAACTTCTCGACCTGACCCGCAACCAACCCGTCGATGCTGGAACGGCTGTCGGCCAGCTTGGCGAGGTCGTCCTCAAGGGCCCTGGACAGGGCGGAGCGGTCTTGGACAAGCTTGTTCATGTGATCGGCGATGACGCTGTTCACATTCTGCAGGTCGGCTTCCAGGACCCGGGAAAGCTGACCGCGATCCTCGGCCAGCTTTTCCGACTGGCTTGAGATAACGCCCTTGATCGTGTTCAGGTCGGATT
>NZ_RZPB01001361.1:0-777 GCF_003998535.1 Mesorhizobium sp. M7A.F.Ca.AU.002.02.1.1
GTGCCAAGTTCGCCGAGGTGATGGCCGAACTGAAGCGCCGCAAGCTGGGCGGACGAAAGTTTCTGCGCGAAATGCCATGGTATGTGATCGTCGGGCCGCCGGCCACCGGCAAGACCACGGCCTTGCGGCAGTCCGGGCTGAATTTTCCGATCGACCTCACCGACGACCTGCAGGGGGTCGGCGGCACGCGCAACTGCGACTGGTTCTTTTCCGAACATGCGGTTCTGATCGACACCGCCGGCCGTTATGTCCAGCAGGAGAGCCAGCCCGATGTGGACGCGGTTGAATGGCTGGGCTTCCTCGACCTGTTGAAAAAGCACCGCGGACGCCGCGCGCTGAATGGCGTAATCGTCGCGCTTTCGATCGACGTGCTTTGGGAGGGCGATGAAGCCATCAAGGCGCACGGCCGCAAGATCCGCCGCCGGTTGGCCGAACTCAACGACCGGCTCGAAATCCGCCTTCCGGTCTATCTGATGCTGACCAAGGCCGATCTGATCAAGGGTTTCGAGGCTTTCTTCGGCGGCTTGTCCACGGCTTCGCGCGAGCAGGTATGGGGGACCACCTTCGCGCTGGAAGCGCGTGTCGATGCCAAGACCATTGAACGGGAAATTTCCGCGCTGGCGACGGAACTTGAGCGGAGGCTGGTGCCGCGGCTGGAAGATGAGGACAAACTCGCCGCCCGTGCCGAGATTTTCCGCTTTCCCGCCCAACTGGCAAGCCTGTCCGAACCGATACAGGTGCTGGTCGAGGCAATGTTCGGCGAAAGCCGGTATGAAG
>NZ_RZPB01001362.1:0-771 GCF_003998535.1 Mesorhizobium sp. M7A.F.Ca.AU.002.02.1.1
AGCGGCAAACAGAGCGCCGATCTTGCTCGCCTGCTGCTTGCCGCGCGCCGACAGGTTCATCTGGGTGGCGCAGCTGTCGATGTCGAAATTGGCCGGATCGGTGGTGCCGGTGACCATGGCATGGCGCAGCAGCACGACGTGTCCGCCGTCGCGCAGCAGCGCCCAGCCTGCATCCGTGGCGTGCGCCACGCTGGGAACAACAAGCAGGAACAACGCCAAGGCAAATCGAATCATCCGCTATCCTTCTGCGGTTCCCGGCAAGGGGTTCCGGTGGCAGGACATATAGGGACGGTAAAGCCGGCCGAAAGACAAGGCGCGGTCGGCGGGAAGCGTAGACCTACTTCTTCGCCATCTGCTTCTTCACCAGATCGACCTTCTGGTCGGTGAGAGGGATGGCTGGTGTAGCCGGCTTCGCTAAAGCGCTGCTTGGCGTTCTCGAAGAATCCGATCGCCTTTTGATATTCGGCCTTGCCGCCGCCATAGCTGGCCCGATTCCAGCTGACATCCCCGAGATTGTTCTGCGCGAAGGCCATTGCATCGGAAGGCTTCCCTGGTGAATACCTTCAGCGTCGCCGTGAATGCGGCCTCGATCGGTGACGCTGCGCGCGTCGCTTTTCGTCTCGGCAACTGCAAGCGCGGTCGCGGCAAGACAAAGCAGTGCGGCGACGAAAGCCGTCAGCCATGCCCGCTGCAAAAGACTGAGGTTCGAGAGTCGGACAAAGGCCATTTGTCGTTCGTGTCCGCCCTGATGATCCAAGCCCTCTATAACGC
>NZ_RZPB01001363.1:0-770 GCF_003998535.1 Mesorhizobium sp. M7A.F.Ca.AU.002.02.1.1
CGCCGATGGTCCACCAGCCATCGGTCTGGTCCGCATTGTCGACCTTCTGGCCGACGGCGAGATTGACGACATCCAGAGTCTGATTGCAGACCGTGAACTCGGCGCGCGCTTCGCTGGATGACAGCACGGCCAACAGGGCCGCCCCCCCCATGACCGCAAGCCTCATGCTGCCACGCAGGGCAGGGGCCCGAACCGGATCAAACTGCCTTATCGGCGGGTCAGAGCGGCTGAGTTGCATCGGGCGCCCATGCTATCCGCCGAGCCGGAAATACTGGGCGGTGGCCGAGAATTGAGACCCGTCGGTCTCGATTTCCTCAAGAATCTTTGGGAGCAGCACCGAGGCTGGCATGGGCGTGGAGAACGCGGCTGCCTGGATGTCCTGAGGGCCCGTGATCACCATTATGATCTGCGGCACCGCCTTTCCGGCGGCTTTGTCGGCGGCCCCGAGACCAATCGGGATGCTGAAAGTAGCCTTGCCGGGTTCTACGACGATGCGGTCGTCGAGATTGAACACCATGCCTTTATGGTCGATCAACAGCACGCTGGACCTGAGCCCGCCACGCGTCACCAGCGTTCCGCTGATCGGCGTACCGTTTGGCACCGATGTCCGATCGAGAACAAGCTGCGGCTTGTCTGATGCGGTCTGCCCGATAAAGCGCAGAAAATTGGTGACTTCGCATTGGCTTGGTTCAATGAGCCGGACGCTGATGTCCGGCTCGACATGGAATTTGGCCTGGAACTCGGCCAGCATGCCTTCGAATGGCTGGACC
>NZ_RZPB01001364.1:0-763 GCF_003998535.1 Mesorhizobium sp. M7A.F.Ca.AU.002.02.1.1
GATCTCCCCCTTCGATTCGAACAGCGACTTGCCCTGCTCGATGGTCAGCAGTTCGGCCAGTACGTCCTGATTGTCCATCATCGCGTCGTGCAGCTTGCGCAGCAGCTTCGAGCGCTCGAGCGCGGTCGTCTTGCGCCAGGTCTTGAAAGCTTCCGCGGCGGCTTCGATGGCGCGGCGGGTCTCGGCCTTGCCCGACTTCGGCACGGTGCCGATCTTGAGACCGGTGGCAGGGTTGTTGACGTCGACCGTCTGGCCGCTGTCGGCCTGCACCCATTCGCCATTGATGAGATTGGCCTGCCGCATGAAATGGCTGGTTTTCTGAAGCATGCTATCCTCCGTTCGGCGCCCTGACGGGCGGGTCTGTGAAATCTTCGGTGCGCGTGCGCCATGGACTGAGGCCGGCACGCCGGAGCCACTGCTCTTTACCGAGGGCAAGGCACGCAAGCAATCGCAAGATGGCATATAGGGCTTGGGCCAGAGCGAGACGAGAGCAGGCTGACGTGCTTACACCGATGCCTTACCCGAAAACGTACAAGACAACAGTCAGCCAGAACGCGGTGGTGACGGCGGCGCAGGCCGTGGCGAGGGTCATCTGGTTCGACGCCAGCGCCTGGCCGGTGTTGAACTGCACCGCGATCAGATAGGAATTGACGCCGGATGGCATCGCGGCCACCATCACCGCCACCTTGGCCGTCAAGGGCGGCATGCCGAGCAACCAGACGAAGACCAGCACCAGCGCCGGCATCAGGAACAGCTTCAGCAC
>NZ_RZPB01001365.1:0-762 GCF_003998535.1 Mesorhizobium sp. M7A.F.Ca.AU.002.02.1.1
TCTCCTTGCCGCGATAGACCAGCGTCGTGTCGACGCCGAGACCGTGAAAAATGTTGGCGAACTCGACGGCGATGTAACCGCCGCCCTCGATCATGATCGCCCTGGGCAACTCCTTGAGGTCGAAAGCTTCGTTGGAAAAGATGCAATGTTCGTGGCCGGGCAGCGCCGGATGCGCCGCCGGGCGGCCGCCGGTGGCAATCAGGATCTGGTCTGCTGTGACGGTGCGATCCTCACCCAGGAGATGCACGACATGCGGATCGACGATCATGGCGCGCGAGTGGAAGGTCTCGCCGCCGGCGCCCTCGACGTTCCTGACGTAGATCGCCTCCAGCCGGCTGATCTCGCGATCCTTGTTGGCGACCAGCGTCTGCCAGTCGAAACTGGCTTCCGGCACCGTCCAGCCATAGCCGGCGGCGTCGGCGAAGTGCTCGGGAAATTGCGAGGCATAGACGTAGAGCTTTTTCGGCACGCAGCCGCGGATGACGCAGGTGCCGCCATAGCGGTATTCCTCGGCGATGCCGACACGCTTGCCGAGTGCCGCGGCGACGCGGGCCGCCCTCACCCCGCCCGAGCCGCCGCCGATGACGAAAAGATCGTAGTCGTAACCGGCCATGACGCGGCTCCCAGGCTTCAGAAATGTGTCAGACAGGTAGGCCGCAAAACGGCAAAAGAAAAGCCCGGACAGGCCGGGCTTTCGCAGTAGGCCGCAAGGCCATTTGAAAATGCGCGTCAGTTGTTGTCCGCGGGGGCCGCACCATCGGC
>NZ_RZPB01001366.1:0-760 GCF_003998535.1 Mesorhizobium sp. M7A.F.Ca.AU.002.02.1.1
CGCATTAGCGCATCGGGCTCGAGGATGGAATCGCCGTCGATCACGCAAAACAGCGGCGCGCGGCAGACGTTGACGCCGGCATTCTGGGCATCGGCCTTGCCGCCATTTTCCTTATCAACCACAAACAGCCGTTCGGTCATCGGCGAGGAATAGAGACCGCGGATCGGCTTGTGCGTCAGGGCCTCCTCATAGGGCCGATGGAATTTCACAAGCTTGAAGCCTTCGATAAGGCGCTGCAGAGTCTGGTCCTTCGAGCCGTCGTTTATGACGATCACCTCGAAATTCGGATATTCAAGCGCCAGCATCGAGTGCACGCTCTCGACTACGTTCACTTCCTCATTGTAGGCGGGTACCAGGAGCGCGATTGGCGGCGCGACGTCCCCATAACGGCGCCACAGCAGCGCCGAACGCGCGACTGGCGGGCGCTTGGACAGCGCGTAGGCGGCAATAATAAGCTGCAGCAGGTATACCGCCGTCTGCGCCAGCCCTGCCCCAATGATGAACCAGGACAGGATGGAGGCACCCAGGACGATCTCTTGGCTCCAGTCGAACATCAGGCGGCCGGCCCCTCGGCAAGGATCAGCGAGGCGGTGCGCTGGCGGCGCGAGACCTCGCTGGTGGCGATCTCGCGCAGCACCTGCTCTCCCTTCTGGCCGAACGAGCGGAGCGCGTTGGCGGCGGCATAGCGCACAGTCCATGCCTCGTCGTCCATAAGCTGCGCGAGGGGCGCGGCGAGTTCAGACAAGCCGAGGCGGCCCGC
>NZ_RZPB01001367.1:0-748 GCF_003998535.1 Mesorhizobium sp. M7A.F.Ca.AU.002.02.1.1
CGGCAGCGCCATGCTTGGCAAGCAGGGTTTTTTCCGCCACAGCGTTTTCCCACAGGCTGGCGGGATGCGATCCGTTCGGCAGAGCGTTGTCTGCAGAAGAGGAACCGGTTTGGCATCGATATGGCGTTATCTTCTGGCGGGTCTTGGTCTGGCTGCCTTGCTGGTCGGCATTCTCGCGGTCGTCTTCCTGACGGCGCCGCGTTCGTCGCTGCCAGCCGGCCCGGATGTCGCGCGGACGAAGAAAACCGACAACGGGCTGTACGTGGCGAGTTTCGTGCCGGAACGGGGCGTGGTGCGGCAGGGCGAACTGGAATCCTGGCTGCTGACCCTGAAGACAAAGACAGGGGCTTCGGTGGAGCGCGCCGCGATCGCCATCTCCGGCGGCATGCCGCAACACAATCACGGCCTGCCGACCAGCCCGCAGGTCACCGATTACCTGGGCGAAGGCCGTTACCGCATCGAGGGGCTGAAATTCACCATGAGCGGCTGGTGGCAACTTCGTTTCGCCATCTCATCCGGCGCCGGCTCCGATACCGTACTGTTCAACGTGGTGCTGTGAGCGATCGATGAAGCGCCTTTTCCGCTTTCTGGCGCTGATGGTCGCCGTCGTCCTCGTGGGCTGCGGCAAGCCTGATTTTTCCGACGCAGAAAAGAAGACTATCGCTTCGCTGGCGCTGTCGTCGCTGCCGGCGCTCAAGGCCGACACCACCAATCGTTTTGCCGACGTGCCGGCCGCCGCCGCACTCGG
>NZ_RZPB01001368.1:0-748 GCF_003998535.1 Mesorhizobium sp. M7A.F.Ca.AU.002.02.1.1
ACGCTGCCGCGCTTCGGCTACTCCAGGCCCATCGACACCGCCAACATGCTGGTCGAGCGGCGCGTCTCGGCGACCTACAAGGATCTGCCCGGCGGCCAGTTGCTCGGACCGACCTTCGACTACACCCACCGGCTGCTCGATCCCGAGCTTGCCGCCGGCGCCGATGTCGCCGAGCCCTTGCTGCGCGACACGGAAGCGCAAGCCATGCCGCGCGTCTCGGCGATCCTCGCCCGCGAAGGCTTGATCGAACCGGATGGCGACATGCCGCAGGATCATGTCCCCGGCGACATCACCCGCGAGCCGCTCGAATTCCCGATGGCGCGCGACATCCGCCTGCAGGCGCTGTCACGCGGCGATGAAGGGTTCCTGCTGGCGCTCGGCTATTCCACCCAGCGCGGCTATGCCCGCAACCACCCCTTCGTCGGCGAGATCCGCATCGGCGAAGTCGAGTTGGAGCTCGACGTGCCCGAACTGCCCTTCTCGGTGCCGCTCGGCACTGTCCGCGTCACCGAATGCCAGATGGTCAACCAGTTCAAAGGCTCGGCCAAGGCGCCGCCGCAATTCACCCGCGGCTACGGCCTGGTCTTCGGCCAGAGCGAACGCAAGGCGATGGCCGTGGCACTCTGCGACCGGGCGCTGCGCGCGAAGGAGCTCGGCGAGGATGTCGTCGCCGCGGCCCAGGACGAGGAGTTCGTCATCTCGCACTCCGACAATGTCCAGGCGACCGGCTTCGTCGAGCATCTGAAGC
>NZ_RZPB01001369.1:0-743 GCF_003998535.1 Mesorhizobium sp. M7A.F.Ca.AU.002.02.1.1
GGATGTACCTCAGGAGCGTGGCCTCGTCGACATCGCCTGGCATCCACAGGTCAAGACCCATCGCGTCGAGGTGTGGGGCCAGCCTGGCGAGAAGCCCCATGTTCTTATATTCCTGGTCCCGCCTCCCCAAGCAGAGGACATACGGCCTGCTCCGGTCGACGGCCAGAGTTGATCTCGCCGCATCCCACCGGTTCGCATGGTCGCTGCCGTTGTAGGTGACGACGATGTTTTCTTCTGGCGCGATTCCGAACTTGATCAGATGGCTGCGTGAGAGTTGCGAGACGGTCGTGATGCGGGCGGCCTGCCTGCCAAGTGCCGGCAGGATCAAGCGGTGCGCCCAGCGGAATCCTCGCGCGTAGCTCGACGGCATGAGCCTTGTGTGCATGTCATGGATACACGCGATCTGGCGCCTCAGCGCGACGGGAGCGAGATTGCAGAAGCTCAGCAATCCTCCAGGCACATGCCAGGGCAGCTGCGCCTGCACCCAAAATTGCGGCAGTCGCGGCCTGCTGAATTCAGGAACGACCCGGACGGGGATGGCATCGAGGCGCAAAGGTTCCGAAAGCGGACGCGGCACCACGAGATCAATCTCCAGGTCGCGACCGAGCGGATGCCCTTCTGAAATGAGGGCGTCGAGAGCCAAGGTGACCTCGCGGGCGTAACGGGCCACACCGGTTGGCCGAAGCGTCGTGAAGTCTCCATTTATCGTCCAGCGCCGTCTCGGCGCTTCCCGGTCCGCGCAC
>NZ_RZPB01000136.1:0-10914 GCF_003998535.1 Mesorhizobium sp. M7A.F.Ca.AU.002.02.1.1
CGTCCAGGCGATGCAGTTGAATGCGACTAAATGCGCTCGGCGCGCCGAGCGCCTGCCGAGCCACTCAACCATAAGCGATTCGCGGGTTCCACGACAGGCGCACGGGAAGAACAGCCCGGCCATCTCAGCGCGGCCGGAAGCGCGGCCTACTTTTTGGCATCGACCAGCTTGCGGGTCACTTCGAACTGCGCGCCCTTGGTGTCGCCTGCTTCGAATTTCTTGTATTCGTCGGAAGGATCCTCGGGAGATCGCTTGAAACCGTACCATTCCCCGTCCGGATCCTTGCGTTGCTCGATATTCAGGCCCTGAATGCGGTGGCTGTAGCAGGTGCGGTGCTGCTCGCCGGTGTAACCTTTCGATCGCCAGGCGAGCTCCATGCACATCTTGCCATCCTTGGTCACCAGCCATCTACCCTCCGCGACAGACGTGGTGTCCTGCCCGGACGTCCAGGCCTGGAGACGTCGATTGTCCTGCGCGAAAAAGGCCGCGCCGTTTTTCCATATCCATGTGCGGTCGGCATAAAGAAGCTGCAGCTCGTAGGCAGTTGGAGCCGGTGCGATGACCGTTCCCGCTGGTCTGCCGTCTTTGGCGGCAGCCGCATGCGCCGTTCCCGAAAGCGCCGTCTGGCCGCAGAGGGCCAGGAGAAACATGAGTTGCATACAAGTTGCGAACCGACAATGTTTGCGTCGACCGTCGACACCATGCGGTGGCAATCCGGTCAGAGCTGTCAGTACAATTGGCGTTCGCATGCCCGTTTTGCCCAAGGTAGCACTATCATCGCTCTGACAGCCGTATGAACTATTTAACAGTCGCGAGAACGGTGATGTCAACCTTTGCGAGCGGACGGACAACAACCGTTCCAGATGTGCGCATCCCGCTGTCGTCAAAATTAAGAAATGTGTCATATGCTCTGCCAACTCTGACAATCGCACTCAAAAGCAACATCCGCAGACGTCAGGGAGGACGCGGTTTCAAATGGCGGGCGACCCGGAATTGAACCAGGCCGAAGGTCAGCAATACCGGCAGCAGTCGACCGTCCGGGAAACGACTGCTCGCAACACCGTGAGCCCCAACATGGCGATCTTGCTGGGGATACTGTTCATTGCGATCCTGTTCAGGTTCCACAACATAACCTTGCCGCTGGTCGATGCCTTCAGCTGGCGCGAAACAAGTACCGCGATGATGGCCGACAATTTCCAGCAGCGCAGCTGGAACATCTTCTTCCCCGAGGTCAGCTGGACCGGGCCCGGGCCAAGCTATCAGGGCCGCGAGTTCCAGATCGTCAGCTATCTGACCGCCATACTCTACCAACTCTTTGGCTGGCACGACTGGTTCGGCCGCATGATTGCGGCCCTTTTCGGCTTGGTGACGGTGTTTTCACTGCACAGATTAACGGCGCTATGCTGGGGCGAGACGCACGCCCACGCCGCGGCACTTGCCTATGCGCTGATGCCGGCGGCGATCATGATCGACAGCTCGTTTCTTCCCGACCCCTCGATGCTGGCTCTGGTAACCTTGGGCGTCTGGCTTTTCACGAAATACTGGACGGGAGGCAGCGCGTGGCTGCTCCCTTTCGCCACAGCCAGCTTTTCCCTCGGTGTGCTTGCAAAACCACCGGGTTTGGCTGCTGGAGGCGTCATATTCTATCTGATGGTTTGCTGGCTTTTGCAAAATCGGCGAAAGCATGCGGCCAAAGTATTCATAAGCGGACTGGTCAGCCTGTTCGTCATCGGCGCCTACTACAGCTGGGCCATTTATCTCGGGCGAACCTATCCGCCCTTTCATGTCGCGGGCAGCGGATACATCTGGGATTCTGGATTCTGGACGTTTTTCAGCAACGATTTCTATTTCAAATCTGTTTGGAACACGTCGGTCTGGTGGTTTTATGGCTATCCGTTCATGATTTTGATGGCGGTCGGATTCTGGATACCGCCCCAGCCAGTCGCGGAATCGAAAGAACGCGCTCTTTCGGCCATACCTTTCATATGGCTTGCAGCGGCCTCTGTTGTTTATCTCGCTGCGGCACGTGAGATCACGACCAATCCATGGAACTATCATATATTCCATGTGCCATTTGCGATGTTTTGCGGCCGTGGCGCGGTCGTCCTGGCGACGCTTGGAGCCAAAACCGTTCCGTCTCCTGGGATAATTCTGCGGTCGATTTGCATCGTGGCCGCTATGCTTGTCTGGTCGACTTTTCCCCTCGTCCGGACGATGAAGGCGCCCTTCGCCATGAATGGAAAGTTGCTTGGCGACGAGCTGGCGCGCAGGGCCCAACCTGGCGATCTTGTCGTGGCCATCGCTCCGGAGGTGGGAGATCCCGTCGCAGTCTATTACAGCAGGGCGCGCGGGTGGGTGTTTCCGCCTGGTGGCGGCGACGTGGAGTGGTCCAGGTTCGTCGAGGACGATGCCATCGCGATAGCACAGCTTGAGGAACTTCGCACGCAAGGCGCGGATTGGTTCGGCGTGGCAAAGGATGCCGAAGACAGTCAGAAACGGCCGTTCATCGAGCATCATGACGGGGTGATCGACTATCTCAACAAGATCGGGACCAAGCGGCTGGATTCGGACAACCTCCTGATTTATGAAATCAGCCGGCCTTGATCTGGTCAGGCCGTTGGGCTTATGGGCTGGGGATCAGGCAAACGTTGGAAATCCGGCGACGGTCAGCGACCTTGCCGACCCGCCCTCGCCTGCCCAACGCAGCAAGCTAAGCGAGACAAGCCGGCCAGCAAGGTCAAATATCTCTACGGCTGGCGGAATTCGACGGCTGCGACCGGAGGAATTGTTGAAACGAGCGATTTCGATCATTGTGACGCTGGCCCTGCTGGCCTGGCTCGCCAGCGACTCGCGCTGGCGCATGGTCGGCGACGCCTTTGCCCGCATCACGCCCGGCACCTTCGCCGTGGCGACGATCGCGTTCTTCGCCACCTATGTCTTGCGTGCGCTGCGCGTCTGCGACGAGTTCCGCGACGAGGTGCATGGCCGCTTCGGCGCCTGCCTGCGCGTCATTCTGATCCACAATGCGATGATCAACGTCGTGCCCTTTCGCGGCGGCGAGACGGCCTTTCCCCTGCTCCTGCGCCAGGTCTTCGGCATACCGATCATGCGCGCCAGCGCCTCACTGCTGTGGTTCAGACTGCAGGACGCTTTCGTCGTCGGCGTGCTCGCCCTGGCGGTGTGGCCGGGCCTGCATCCGGCGATTAGGATTGCGGGCGGGGCCGTCTTGATCGTCGCCGCCTGGTACCTGCCGCGCTGGGCGCGTGCACCGCATGACTGGGCCGGCCGCGGCAAGATCGTGGCGAAGCTCGGCAAGCTCCGAGATGTGTTCACCGAAGCAACCGGACGCTCGCGCTATGGCTGGTGGTGGACGATCGCGAACTGGTCGCTGAAGCTCACTGTGCAGGGATGGTTGTTGGCAATGCTGCTGGGGACATCCTTTTCGACCGCCTTTCCAGGCGTCGTTGGGGCCGAAGGAGCCGCCATACTGCCGGTGCAAGGCGTCGCCGGCTTCGGCACCTATGAAGCGGGAGCAGCGGCGGCGCTGCTCACCTCCGGAATCACGATGAAGAATGGCTTGCAGGCGGCGCTGGCGCTGCACCTGTTCATCTTCTGCTCGGCAATCGCCACGGGTGCGATCGCCTGGCTGTTTCCCTCGAAATCGACGCTGCCGGGAAATCCGGCTGTCGGACCTGCAAGGAAGCCATCCCAATGAACGTATTGCCCATCCCTGCTTCGGGACTGCCTGACGGCGCGGTAATGCCGAACCATACGCTGTCCATCGTCGTCCCCATGTACAACGAGGCCGAAAACGTCGAGCCGCTGCTGGCACGGATCCACCAGGCGATGGAACGCTACGACCAGCCCTGGGAGGTCGTGCTGGTCGATGACGGCAGCACCGACGCGACGGTGAGCGAGATCAGGCGCCTTGCAGCGCATTACGGCTCGCATGTGCATGCGGTCGAACTGGTGCGCAACTACAAGCAGACCGCCGCGATGCAGGCCGGCATCGACGCGGCGCGCGGCGACGTCATCGCCACGATCGACGGCGACCTGCAAAATGATCCCTACGACATCCCCCGCATGGTCTATCGCCTGCTGAGCGAGGATCTCGACCTGGTGGTCGGCTGGCGTAAGGACCGCCAGGAAGGTTTTTTCATGCGCAGGCTGCCCTCGCGCATCGCCAACGCGCTGATCGCGCGCGTCACCGGCGTGCGCCTCAAGGATTATGGCTGCAGCCTCAAGGTCTATCGCGGCAACGTCATCCGCAGCGTCAAGCTCTATGGCGAGATGCACCGCTTCATCCCGGCATGGCTGGCCACGGTGACGACCCCCAGACGCATCGCGCAGGAGGTGGTGACGCACCATGCCCGCATCCACGGCCAGTCCAAATACGGCATTTCGCGCACCTTCAGGGTCGTGCTCGATCTGGTGTTCATGTACTTCTTCATGCGCTATCGCACACGGCCGGGACATTTCTTCGGCGGCATCGGCATCGTGCTTGGCGCGCTGGGTTCGCTGATCCTTGCCTACCTGCTTTGCCTGAAGCTGTTTTTCGCCGAAGACATCGGAACACGCCCGATGCTGTTCACCGGCTTCTTCATGCTCATCGCCGGGGTGCAGATGGTGACGTCGGGCGTGCTGGCGGAAATGCTGGCACGCGTCTATCACGAGGCGAACGGAGCATCGGCCTATGTCGCGCGGCCACGGCCGCCGGGCGGCGACAATGACGGCTGGCACGCCCCGGGCCGAGCATCGTGACCTGATCGGAATGCCACGGAGGTCCGCGCCTAACGAACGCATGGCGGTTGGAGGGCAAGAGGCAAAGCGCAACGTCTGCGCAAACCTCCCGCCCTCCACTCGCGCCCCCCGGCAAAGACCCGGCAGCAGTCAAATCGGCCGCGCTTCAGGTCTGATGGCTTAGTAACGCGAACGGCAGCTGGCGCGCTGGCCGAAACCGCTCGGACCACATATCCAGGGCGAATGACCCAGGAGCGGGCCGCCATTGCCCAGACTGTAGGAGACCTTCACCGTCGCCGGCCTGCCGACCCGCTGCGGCCGCACGAAGGCCGCATAGGCCTCCTCCCTCGTACGCGTCACGTTGGTCATCTTGGTGAGCGGTTTGCGGTTGATCAGATGCAGCCGCTTGTCCTTGGCGTAGTGCACCCTCTGGCCAAGCGAATGAACCACGGGCTTGGTGCCGATCGAGCTCGTCTTGGTGGCATCCATGCTTTGGCAACCGGACATCATCGAGATCAATGCAACCGCGGCAAATGCACAGGCATGTTTCTTGCCGAGCCTTGCCCCTCTTTCCATTATTTTGTTCATCGCTATCCCTGCCATGAAATACAAGTCGCTGGAGCGCGGAGATATATTGCTCTTATTTGCTTTCCGCACCACGCGAGTGACCCATCGCCACTCACATCATGGGCTGTATATTAGGGGAGACTTATTAAATATCATGCAAACGATATGATGAGCGCGGTCTTTCGGCACTCGACCGGATATTATTAAAATTTGACCTTTTGGGCTCGTGCCTGGTCCTGCCACAGCTTGCCGGCCGGCTATCAAGGCAAATGCGGTTCAGGGGAGTTGTTTGCGCACGGACGCCTGTCGGCGTCAGCGTGGCGGATTCCAGGCGGGGTCAAGATGGAATGTGCGGGTTCCGCTCCCGCCGCGCCCGGCTCCGGAAACCGGGTAGGCCACGCTGACGATGCGCATACCGCCTGCCCCCTGCTGGAGCCCATATATGCCTTCCAGGCCGCGGTCACAGAACGCGGCGCCCGGGACGAAGAGCGCAACGCCAGCGAGCGAGGCCTGCAAGGTGAGTTTCGCGGCATTGCAACGCAACGAAATTTTGTTCTCCACGAGGTGCCTGGTGATGATCACGACCACAAGCAATCCGTAGACGAACGCATTGAAGGCAGCGAACCAGTAGAAGCCGGTGGCGTCCGAGGCGCGGTCTACAAGAAGGACCGGCAGCGAAGCTCCCATTGCAAGCACCACATAGGGAACAATAACGCGGGCAGGCAGCAGGTTTTTCGGGCCGCTGCCCTTGGGGGTAACGCGAAAATCGACGAACGACTTGGTCAGATAATCGCGGATCGACGACAGCGTGCCCGCCAGCACCCACGGCCAACGAGCGAAGAATGAGAACAACATTCCCTCCCAACTGATCGTCTTGGCGGTCAGTGGGCGCGACAGCCCGAAGGACTTCAACAGCATCACCAGCACAATCAGCGAAATCGAGTTCGGCGCATAGTATAGAAGGAAGTCAATATACGTCACATTGGCGAAATTCTGACCCGTAATAAGTGCGTATATCGGCATGATGTACATGAGAAGCGAAAATACGGCGAAAAGCGGATACCAGAGCTGGCGGAACAGGAACTGGAATTTCAGCCGTGGCGATACCTTGGAAAGGTATATGGGCGAGTATTCGAGCATGATCGTCATCAGGCTCCGCGACCACTGGAACTCTTGCGTGACAAGATCGGCAAAGGTTTGCGGGCCGTCGCCATGGGCAATGGCGTCTATGGCATGCACACCGCGCCAACCAGCCGCAATGAACAGCATGGACGTCGAGTGATCTTCGGCCAGTTCCGGGCCAAGGCCGCCGACCTGCTTGAGCGCTGCGGTTCTCACGGCATAGTGCGAGCCGATGCAGAGCGGCGTTCCGTCGCCCGTGTGGCCGGACTGCAAAGGTCCGTGGAACATCCCTTCCGGGAACAGCCGGCCGCGTGCCGACCAGCTTTCAGCGGCATTGTTGTCGCATATGCTCGGCGCCGATACATAGCCAACCGCCGGGTCGGCAAAGGCAACCAGGATTTCCCTGAGATAGGTTGGTGTCGGGACGTGGTCCGCGTCCATCTGAGCGACGAAGTGATAGCGTTCATAACCATAGTGGTCGTAGAAGAAGGCCAGGTTTCCCTCTTTGCAGCGCGTCCGGCGGGGCCACACCTTGCGGTGATAATCTTCCCGCCCGCGCCGCGTCGAAATCATGACGTTATGGGCATCGCACCAGGCAATCGTTTCCTCGGACGGGTCCTCGTCGGCCAGCCAGGTATCATGCGGACAGTCCTGCGCCAGCATTGCCTCGAGGGTTCGCGCAACCACGGAAAACGGCTCTGACGGAGCCTTGGTCACCACCATCGCGACACGCGAATGCTTCGGGATCGTGTGAAGCCTGGACGGCTTTTTCATCGCATGCACGTTCAAGAGAAAATACATCGGCATGAATGTCAGCCATACGAGCGTCAATGTCGCCAGCATGTATGGGATAACGTGTTCGATGTGCCCGGGCTGCAGCCACCAGAACCAGAAAAATCCGAACGTTACCGACCAGCAGGCAAGTCCTAGCTTCCAGATCCGCTTCTGGGCGGCCGACAGCACGGGCACCAGAAAAGGAGGCTTCTCCGCCGCCTTGCCCGGAGCTGCCCCACGCCCCCGTTTCGGCATGGTCTTACTGCCGATGATCCCCACGTCCGCGGAAACACTCATACACTTTACTGCCGCCACCCGAGCATCAGCCAAACGACGGCCGATGAGCCTAACCCAGCAGCAGAATCCGCTCAGGCATCCTTAGAGTCAACTAAATTAGTTATTTCTTAACTACGGTTCTTCAGAACTGGTTAAGGATAGTCCGGTGGAACAGTTTCCACCGACCAGCACGTGAACGATGAGCCGCAAATTTTTCAGCGCTGGAGAATTCGCCGATGGGCCAAAGCTGTCCGGCAAGGATCGAACTTTGAGAGCAGCGTTAACCATGTCGCGCGCACATGGTTAAGCAACCGTTAATTGCACTTGACTCTTGGTCGCGACCGGCTCTTAAATTAGCCAGGGATGATATATCGGGATATTGACGCGAATTTGTGAGTATCGCGGCGAACTTTCTCTCGAGCGCCCCCTGTATAGGGCCTTGAGAGATAATTTTTTGGGTGGCTCTGTGTCAGGTTTCGCACATCCGCCAACGGGTCGCTCCGAAATCCCGCAGATTCTGCCAAATAGAGCCGATCGGTTTTGGGTAATCGTGTCGATCAAGCATCGATGCGCACGGGCGAAGCCTTAACTTCCGCAAGAGGTTGGGGCCATGGGAGATCGACATGAAACACTCCACAGTAAAAGCACTTGCAATCGCGCTGGCATTGGGCGGAAGCGCCGCGTTCCCCACGGCAGGAGGCGCTGGCTCAGTAGCCGCGACGGACCCCGTCCAGACGAGCAGCGCCGCCTCGGCGTTCGGATCCTACGATCCCTACGGCGACTTCAGCGCCGACAAGAGCGCCAGCATCGAAGAGCTGTTCCTGCCCTGGGAAGACGTCGATCTGTCGACGCTGCCACTCGCCGACGCCTATGCGCTGCAGCGCGGCCGTTCGCTGCTGATCACGGTTGAGCCGTGGACCTGGTCCAAGGACTGGCGCATCACCCCGCCCGAATTGCGCGACGGCATTTTGAGCGGCAAATATGACGCCAACATGCAGGCGATCTGCGACCTGGTGGGACAGATGAAGAGCCCGGTGACCATTCGCTGGGCGCAGGAAATGGAAGACAAGAACGGCCGCTTCACCTGGGCCAACTGGGCTCCCAAGGACTGGATCTCCGCTTACAAGCGCGAAGTCGACATCTGCCGCAAGGCTGCCCCCGCAGCCAAGTACATGTGGTCGCCCAAAGGCGAAGAGGGTTTGGAAAAATACTACCCCGGCGACGACTATGTCGACGTCATCGGCCTGTCGGTGTTCGGTCTGCAGAAAAAAGATGATGACGAGACCGGCCGCGACCGCACCTTCGCTGAGCTGCTGAAGCCCGGCTATGACCGCGTTGCAGTGTTCAACAAGCCGATCATCGTTGCGGAACTCGGCTATGTCGGGAAGCAGGACTATGTCTCGAAATGGCAGGAAGATTCCCGCAAATCCTACGCGGAGTTCCCGGCGCTGACTTCGGTTGTCTACTTCAACCAGAAGGAAGTGTGGCCGTGGCTGGGTGGCTATGGTCTGCCCGACTGGAGGGTGACCCAGCACGTCCTGCCGTAGACGCATCGTGCTGATCGACCCCGACGCGATCGGGATCGACTTCCAATCTCCTTGTTTGATCGTGATCCATCCCGAACCAGCGGTTCGGGATGAGGATTGAGGCGTGGCGTAAATCAGTCTGTGGAGAAGTTTCGTGAAGCGGGTAGTGGGAAATTATCTTGGAGCGGCATTCGCCTGCTCCGTTCTTGTTCTTGCCTTCCAGGCTCCTGCGACAGCCAAGACGGCGATGAAAATCGCCGAGCAGGCTCAAGAGGCCACAGCGGTTCCTGACGAAGGCGTCTACCAGATCTATCAGAACCATTCGTGGCTGTGGGGCAAGAAGGGCGCCGGCTTCTTTGCCGTCAAGCAGAGACAGTTCGAGTCCTGGACCCACGACAAAGGCAAGTCGGGCTATGGCGACGGCATGTGGTTCATTCCCGGCGGCGGCAAGCTGTGCTGGCGTGCGCAATGGCACGGTTCCTGGGGCGTGAAGGGCTCGATGACCTGCTTCGAGCACCGCCAGGCTGGCAAAGTAATCTACCAGCGCAAGGCTCCGGATGGCGACTGGTATGTTTTCAAGAGATTGAAACACGGCGACTACGTCACCCGGAAACAGAACCGGATCAAGGCAAGACTGTAGGATCGAGTCATCCGCCACAAGCGGCTGGTCTACGCCTTGCGCTCCCAGCGGCGATCTGGCGTCTGTTGCCAGTAGGTGACGTCGTGGCCAGCGCTCTTCATCACCTTCCAGTGTCCTCGCGCCGCCTCGAGCTGGGCGGCATCGTGGCCATCGAACAGGAACACCGCGCGCTCGTAGCCGCCAAGGTCAGGCGGCACCGCGCCGTCGACCAGGAACCTTATCTTGGCGTCGTTGGGATTGCCGTCGCCGGTGGTCAACAGAATCGGCTGTTCGCCGGGATGAGCTTCACGATCGGTTGCGTGCGCCAGGAACGAATCGTCGCGGAAGGTCCAAAGATGCTGGTCGAGCGCATCGCGGCGTTCCTCGGTGCCTGTCTGCACCACGGCGCGCCAGCCACGGTCGACGCTGCGCTCCAGGAGGCCTGGCAGCGCATCCTCCAGCGTCGATTCGGTCAGGTGGTAGAACAGAACGTCGGCCATCGCTTCAGCCTATAGTGATCGAACCCGTTCACTGCTCATAGTTATCGCGCACCAGCCGGTCGAGCAGCCTGACGCCGAAACCGGAACCCCACGACTGGTTGATCTCGTTCGACGGCGCCCCCATCGCCGTGCCGGCTATGTCGAGATGAGCCCATGGCGTGTCCTTGACGAAGCGCTGCAGAAACTGCGCCGCGATGGTGGCGCCGCCAAAACGGCCGCCGATGTTCTTCATGTCGGCGTTCTTGGAATCGATCAGCTTGTCGTATTCGGCGCCGAGCGGCATGCGCCACAGCCGTTCCTGAGTCGCCTGCCCCGCCACCGACAATTTTTCGGCCAGTTCGTCATTGTTGGAAAACAGGCCGGCATAATGTTGGCCGAGCGCCACCATGATGGCGCCGGTCAGCGTCGCCAGATTGACCATGAATTTCGGCTGGAAGCGGTCGTTGCAGTACCACAACGCATCGGCCAGCACGAGGCGGCCCTCGGCGTCGGTATTGAGCACCTCGATGGTCTGGCCCGACATCGAAGTGACTATATCACCGGGACGCTGGGCATGACCGTCGACCGCATTTTCGACCAGTCCGATGATACCGACGACATTGGCTTTCGCCTTGCGGGCCGCCAGCGCATGCATCAGGCCGGTAACGGCGGCGGCACCGCCCATGTCGCCCTTCATATCCTCCATGCCCGAGGCCGGCTTTATGGAATTGCCGCCGGTGTCGAAAGTGACGCCCTTGCCGACGAAGGCGATCGGGCTGTCCTTCGGCTTGCCGCCGTTACCGGCCTGATG
>NZ_RZPB01001370.1:0-738 GCF_003998535.1 Mesorhizobium sp. M7A.F.Ca.AU.002.02.1.1
GGCACTGGGCGTTCTCGAAATAGATGCGATGGCCGCAATGGGGGCAGTCGAAGAGTTTCATGTCGGTCTCAATTCACCGGAGGTGACATAGATGTTCACGGCGGCCCGTGCCCAACGCGAACAGCCGCGCGGCGTTCCACATTTTCCTGAAGCTATTTGGCCGCAAGCTGGGCGACAACCTGTCTTGCCACCGCTTCGCCCGACAGCCGTGCGCCGCCGCAGGTCTGCATCAGCGGGCCGGCCAAGTGCTCGCCGGCGAAGAAGATCTTGTCGGCCACCGGCTGCATGAGCGCGGCGCGCGCCAGTGAACGGCCAGGGCGGGCGGCGACGTAGGCGCCGCGCACGAAGCGCTCGCCGCCCCAATTGGTCATCATGGCGCGTCCGACATGCTTGCGCGTATCGCCACCGAAGATGCCGCACAGCCGGTCGACGACGAAGTCGATGCCGGCCGCCTCGCCGGCCGCCGACATTTCCCAGGCGAAATCGCCGCCGACGAACCCGACCATCAGGTCAAGGTCGAACGGGAAGCACAGGAAATAGATGTCGTGCCTGGCCATCCGTTCGATCAGCAGGTCGTCGAAAGGCTGCAGCCCGAGCCTTGTGCCCGATATTTCGACCGGCAATTTGGTCAGCATGCCCATCGGCAGGTCGAAGAAGGCGCCAAAATGGGGGTCGGGCAGGGCCGGCGAGAACGCGATCTCCTCGAAGGCGAGCACCGCCGGCGAAGCGGTCACGATC
>NZ_RZPB01001371.1:0-734 GCF_003998535.1 Mesorhizobium sp. M7A.F.Ca.AU.002.02.1.1
ATCCTGGTCACCTCGGCTGCCGCATCGCGCACCAGCGGGCCGATCTCGGCCAGCCGCTCCGGCGTCACCCGCACCGTCGGTCCCGACACGGAAACGCCGCCGATCGGCTCGCCGAATTCGTTGAAGATGGCGGCTGCCACGCAGCGCATGCCGGGGTGCCGCTCCTCGTCGTCGACCGACCAGCCGCGCTGCTTGATCCGCGCCAGATCGTGGGCAAGCGCCGAAATGTCGGACAGCGTCCTGTCGGTGAAGCGCTGCAGGCCTGCCTTGCGCAGCATGGTTCCGACGCGCTCCGGCTCGAGATGCGCCAGCACCGCCTTGCCGATGCCGGACGCATGGAAGGGGCTGCGCGTGCCCGGCCGGAAGAAGGCGCGGATCGCCTGATGCGTCTCGACCTGGCTGACGAAGACCACGCAATCGTCCTCGGCGACGCCGAGATTGGCGGTCTCGCCGGTTCTCTCCATCAGCTCCTGCATGACGACACGCGCGCGGTCGACCAGCTTGCGGCGGCGCAGGAAGGCCGCGCCCATACGGTAGGTCTCGACGCCGATCGACCACAGCTGGTCTGATGTGTCGAATTCGACCATTCCGTGGTTTTGCAGCGTCGTCAGCATGCGGTAGGCGGTGGAGGCGGCAAGCCCGCTCTGCGCCGATATCTCGCTCAGCGACAGGCCGCTGCCTTCCGCGACAATGGCCAGGATTCTCAGCGCCCGATCGAGCGACTGCACCGAACT
>NZ_RZPB01001372.1:0-733 GCF_003998535.1 Mesorhizobium sp. M7A.F.Ca.AU.002.02.1.1
CCGAGACACTGGCTGGGATCGTCGCGGGATTGTGCGGCGGGGTCGCGCCCGCTGTGCTGGCCGTTGGCGCGCATGGCTGCGACACGGGTGAACAATGCCTTCGCTTCCAGGCGCTGCTGGCTAGCAGGACCGGTGGTGCGGTGCAGGTGGTCAACGATGCCGAGCTGATGGTTCCTGCCGCTGGCTATATCGACGGCATCGGCGTCGTCTCCGGCACAGGCTCGATCGCGGTGGCACGCACGGCCGATGGCAAGATGCTGGCAGCCGGTGGCTGGGGCTGGATCCTTGGCGACGAGGGCAGCGCGCCGGCATTGGTGCGCGAGGCGGCGAAAGCAATCCGGCACAGCCTCGACCGGGGCCAGGATGGTGACCCGCTGATTGCCGGGCTGATGCGCGAACTGGGTACAGACGACCAGACCAAGCTTGGCATCCTGCTCAACGAAACGCGTGGTGCCGCGGTCTGGGGCCGCTATGCCAATGCCGTATTCGACGCGGCGATCGCCGGCTCGGCTCTGGCTATCCGTATTATCAGCGAAGGCGGGGCAGGGTTGGCCGCATTGGTCGAACTCTTGATCGAACGCGGCGCCAATCCCGCCCTTGTCGTGGCTGGCGGCGGGGTCATCTCGGAGCAGCCGATGTTGATGACGGCATTCGTCGAGGCCATGGCAAAGGTCTCGCCAAGGCGACCGCACCCAGCACCGGCGGCTCGCGCAGCAGCAGCACCTGGCTCGAC
>NZ_RZPB01001373.1:0-733 GCF_003998535.1 Mesorhizobium sp. M7A.F.Ca.AU.002.02.1.1
CCACGAGGCGCTGGTCGAATCCGACCGCTGCTATTTCTGCTACGATGCACCGTGCATGAATGCATGCCCGACTTCGATCGACATTCCGCTGTTCATCCGCCAGATCTCGACCGGTAATCCGATCGGTTCGGCCAAGACCATCTTCGACCAGAACATATTGGGCGGCATGTGCGCCCGCGTCTGCCCGACCGAGACGCTGTGCGAGGAAGTCTGCGTGCGCGAGGTGGCGGAAGGCAAGCCGGTGCAGATCGGCCGCCTGCAGCGCTACGCCACCGACGTCGCCATGGGCGAGAACAAGCAGTTTTATCCGCGCGCCGAGCCGACCGGCAAGACGGTCGCCGTGGTCGGCGCCGGGCCGGCCGGCCTTGCCGCCGCGCACCGGCTCGCCCGCCACGGCCATGACGTGACCATCCTGGAGGCGCGCGCGAAGGCCGGCGGCCTCAACGAATACGGCATCGCCGCCTACAAGAGCGTCGACGATTTCGCCCAGGCCGAAGTCGACTACGTGACCGCGATCGGCGGTATCGACATCCAGAACGGCAAGGCGCTCGGCCGCGACTATCAGCTGTCGGATCTGATCCGCAATTACGACGCGGTGTTTCTCGGCATGGGCCTTGGCGGTGTCAATGCGCTGCGTGCCGATGGCGAGGACGCTGACGGCGTCATCAACGCGGTCGAGTTCATTGCCGAGCTGCGCCAGGCCAGCGACCTTTCCGGCCTGCCGGTTGGGCGC
>NZ_RZPB01001374.1:0-732 GCF_003998535.1 Mesorhizobium sp. M7A.F.Ca.AU.002.02.1.1
GGTCAACATCAACTTCGTCGCCTTTTCGGCAGCACTCGGCGATCTGGTCGGCCAGGTGTTCGCGCTGTTCGTGCTGACGGTCGCGGCGGCCGAAGCCGCCATCGGACTTGCCATTCTCGTCGTCTTCTTCCGCAACCGCGGCTCGATCGCGGTCGAAGACGTGAACATGATGAAGGGTTGACGGAACCACCATGTATCAGGCCATCGTCTTCCTTCCCCTGCTCGGCTTCCTGATCGTCGGCCTGTTCGGCACGTCGCTCGGCGCCAAGGCGTCCGAATACATCACCTCGGGTTTCCTGGTGATCGCGGCCGTGCTGTCGTGGGTCGCGTTCTTCACCGTCGGTTTCGGCCATGGCGAGGTGTTCACCGTGCCCGTGCTGCGCTGGATACAGTCGGGTGGGCTGGAAGCGTCCTGGGCGCTGCGGATCGACACGCTGACGGTGGTCATGCTGGTGGTGGTCAACACCGTGTCGGCGCTGGTCCACATCTATTCGATCGGCTACATGCACCACGATCCGAACCGGCCGCGCTTCTTCGCTTATCTGTCGCTGTTCACCTTCGCCATGCTGATGCTGGTGACGGCGGACAACCTCGTGCAGATGTTTTTCGGCTGGGAAGGGGTGGGGCTGGCGTCCTATCTGCTGATCGGCTTCTGGTACAAGAAGCCGTCGGCCAATGCCGCGGCAATCAAGGCCTTTGTCGTCAACCGCGTCGGCGATTTCGGCTTCGCGC
>NZ_RZPB01001375.1:0-730 GCF_003998535.1 Mesorhizobium sp. M7A.F.Ca.AU.002.02.1.1
CGGCAATGCCGATAATATTGGGAACTGAACCTACGGAGGACTTGTCATGGATAGAAGGCAATTTATGGCCGCCGTCAGCGGCTTCGCAATCGTGGCCTCTTTGCCGACGGTAGCGCTGGCTCAAGATGCCCAGCCGGTCACCGGCGGCACGCTCAACATCGGCTTCATCAGCGACGTTCGCACGCTTGACCCCCTTCAGTCGTCGCAATGGACCGAGCGCCAGATCCTTTTCCTGATATTCGATACGCTTCTCGAAACCGAGGCCGACTTCTCCCTGAAGCCCGCCTTGGCGAAAAGCTGGGAGTTTTCGGACGACGGCAAGCGCGTGATCCTGAAGCTGCAGGAAGGCGTGCAGTTCCATGACGGCACGCCATTTAACGCCGAGGCGGTGAAATGGAACCTAGACTCGCGTCTCGATCCGAAAGGCAACTCATCGCAGCTCAAGTTGCTGGAAGGCGTCAAGAATGTCGAAGTGCTGGACGAATTCACTGTCGCCATCGACATGAAGGAACCCTATCCGCCCCTGCTGGCGCTGTTTGCCGACCGCGCTGGGCTCATGGCGTCACCGGCGGCGGCCAAGAAGAACGGCAGCGACGTCGGTTCCAACCCTGTCGGGACCGGTCCGTTCGTTTTCGGCGAATGGGTCCGCGGGTCGCGCATCGCGCTCACCAAGAACGCCAGCTATTGGCAGAAGGGAATGCCCTATCTCGACGGTATTATTTTCCATGAC
>NZ_RZPB01001376.1:0-729 GCF_003998535.1 Mesorhizobium sp. M7A.F.Ca.AU.002.02.1.1
AACTGAAATGAACCCCATGACCGCAACCCACGATCGCGCCCGGTTTCTGATCATCGACGACCATCCGCTGTTTCGTGAGGCGCTGCACAGCGCCGTGCAGATGGCCTATCCGGAAGTCGACACGGTGGAGGCGCGCTCGATCACCGAGGCGCTCGATCTTCTGGCCGATGCCAAGCCGTTCGACCTCGCGCTTCTCGACCTCTCGATGCCCGACGTGCACGGTTTTGACGGCCTGCTGCAACTCCGGACCCGCTATCCGCGCCTGCCCGTGGTGATCGTCTCTGGTTACGAGGAGCCGAAGATCATTTCCGAAGCGCTGTCCTATGGCGCTGCCGGCTTCATCCCGAAATCGGCGCGCAAGAGCGACCTCGCCGCAGCCATCCGCTCGGTGATGGAAGGCGCGATCTATGTGCCGGAGACCTACGAAGGCCGGCCGCCGGACGCCGACAGCGCCGACCGCGCCGACATGGTGCAGCGCCTGTCGACGCTAACGCCGCAGCAACTGCGCGTGCTGCAGATGCTGCGCCAGGGCCTGCTCAACAAGCAGATCGCCTACGAGCTGCAGGTGGGAGAGACCACGGTGAAGGCGCATGTCTCGGAGATCCTGCGCAAACTCAATGTCTACAGCCGCACGCAAGCGGTGATCGAGGTGTCGAAGCTGGACAATGCGGAGTTGTTTCGCGATCAGGCTGGGTTTTGAGCTTTTACCCTCCTCCTTGTGGGGAGGGT
>NZ_RZPB01001377.1:0-724 GCF_003998535.1 Mesorhizobium sp. M7A.F.Ca.AU.002.02.1.1
GGGTTATCCAGCTGACGGTCGAGGCGTTGCGCGGCCTCGGCATTGCCCATCCCCGCATTGCGATCGCCGCGCTCAACCCGCACGCCGGCGAAGGCGGCATTTTCGGCCGTGAGGATATCGACATCACGACCCCGGTCGTCGCCTCCTACACGTCCGCCGATTTTGCGGTGTTTGGGCCTGTTCCGGGCGATACGGTTTTCGTCAAGTTGCGCGCCCGCCAGTATGACGCGGTGGTCGCGATGTATCACGATCAGGGCCATGTCCCGGTGAAACTGCTCGGCTTCAACATCGATCCCGCGACCGGTGAGTGGAAAGCGCTCTCTGGTGTCAATGTCACGCTCGGCCTTCCGATCATCCGCACCTCTGTCGACCACGGCACGGCCTTCGACATCGCCGGCAAGGGCATCGCCAATGAGGACAGTTTGGTCGAAGCGATCGAGTTCGCGGTCCAGATGGCCGCGGCGAAATCCAACCCTTAGGCGTCGGCACGCCTGCAACGCACGCGGAAGCGGATTGAACCATGGCAGCAGAAGACAAGAAATCCTATCTCATGTTGATCGACGGGAAGTTTGTCACCGGCGAAGCCGGCACGCGTTCGGTGATCAATCCGGCCAATGGCAAGGCCTTTGTCGACGTGCCCGAGGCAAGCCCGGATCAGGCTCGCCAGGCGATAGAGGCCGCCCGTAAGGCGCAGAAGGCTTGGGGGCTCAAAGCGCCTCTTGCC
>NZ_RZPB01001378.1:0-722 GCF_003998535.1 Mesorhizobium sp. M7A.F.Ca.AU.002.02.1.1
GTTGACCACTGTGCCGCCTGTCAGGATGAGGTCGTAGATCATGGCCATGCTCTCTTGCGGGGGGAGTGCCAGCGGCTTACGTAAAGGCCGACCATTTTGCAAGATCAGGTTGCTTTTCCGCCCATGCCCTGTGCCCAGCTCAAAGACCGCGCCCTCATTTCCGTATCAGGTCCGGATGCCGAGCATTTTTTGCAGAACATCCTGACCACCGATCTCGACATCCTGGCTCCCGGCGAAGCCAAACCCGGTGCGCTGCTGACGCCGCAAGGCAAGATCCTGTTCGATTTCCTGATCTCCCGCACCGGCGAGAATGCATTCCGGCTCGAATGCCGTGCCGACATATCGGACGATTTCGTACGCCGGCTGACGCTCTACAAACTGCGCGCCAAGGTCGAGATTACCAAATCCGATCAGGCGTTTGTCACCGTCGCGTGGGGACATGAATCAACACCCTCACAATCTGATTCAACGGCGGCCGCCGACACACGCTTTCCGAAGGGTGCCGTCACGCGTTCCTATGGCGAAACGGATGAGCCCGGCGATCTTGCCGCGTGGCAAGCCTTCCGCATTGTCGGCGGCATTGCCGAAAGCGGCAGCGACTACCAACTCGGAGACGCCTTCCCCCACGATGTGCTGCTGGACGAAACCGGCGGCATCGGCTTCAAGAAGGGCTGCTATGTCGGCCAGGAGGTCGTCTCGCGCATGCAGCATCGCGGCACGGC
>NZ_RZPB01001379.1:0-722 GCF_003998535.1 Mesorhizobium sp. M7A.F.Ca.AU.002.02.1.1
GTGTTGAAGGTCGAGCTCGACGGCGTCGAGGCAAATTGGCGTTCCAGCGGTTTCCTTGTCTTTGTCACCGATGAACGAGGCGTCGTGCTGGCCACCAGCCAGCCCGACTGGCGGTTTCGTGCGCTGGCACCACTGTCGGCCGAGGACGTGGCCGCCGCCCATGAGCAACTGCAATTGGCCGATGCTGCCTTCGAGCCGCTGCCGTTCAGACGCGGCGCCGGCGATGGCCTGGCGACGATCGACAACGCCGGAAAACCACGCCAGTTCGTCGAGGTGGTGCAGGATTTGCCCGGTGCAGTCCCAGGCTGGCGTCTGTGGCTGCTGACGCCCGCCGACGCTGCTCTCTCCTCGGCCGCCAATACGGCGCGCCTGACCACGCTCCTGGGCTTGCTGCTTCTAGGCTTGATTGCCTACGTGCTGACCCGGCGCCGGCGAACGCGCAGGCTGCGGCAGGAAGCGCTGGCGCGCATGAATGCCGAGCTCGAAAGCCGGGTCAGCACGCGAACGGCCGAGCTGACGCGCTCCAACACCGCACTTGCCGGCGAAATCGCCGAGCGCGAGAATGCCGAAGCCAAGGTCCGCCGACTGCGCGACGATCTCGCCCAGGCCAACCGGCTTTCCATCCTCGGCCAGATCGCCGCCGGCGTGGCGCATGAGATCAACCAGCCGGTCGCCGCCATCCGCACCTATGCGGAGAATGCAGGTCGTTTTCTGGACAGCGG
>NZ_RZPB01000137.1:0-10643 GCF_003998535.1 Mesorhizobium sp. M7A.F.Ca.AU.002.02.1.1
GGATGTTCATGATCACGCTCGAATTGGCCGATGAGGCCGCCCTGAACGCCGCATCGGGACGTTGCTCCTCTTCATGCAGGACCCCGCGCAACTCTTCGATGGCACGGTCGAGTTGCTCGTCCGGCTGGTCGAGGTCGGCTTCCGCCTTGGTTTTGGCCATGATCGTCTCCAAATGCTCAGGCGCGTCCGGCGGCAGCCGGCATCAGCCCGTCGATAAAGTCCTGCCCGGCATCGTAAGGTTGCCTGATCCGGACGGTGTAATTCTGTCCCAGTTTGCCGAACTCGCATACGAACAGCGTCTTGCCCCGTGCGCTGAGACGCGCCTGGGACTGGGCCGTTTCCTCGAATTCGATGACGTCGCCGATTTCGAAACCGGCGAGGTCGCCGAGCGTCAGCCGCGCCAGCGGCATCGTGGCCTCGAGCGCCACGGTGGAGCGCATCACCTCTTCCGAAAAGCGGGCGCGCCAGCTGGGGCCGTGATCGTCGTCGCTGACAGGCACGGCTCCGTCGCGGCTGGCCAGCACGACGCGCTGCGGCATCGTCACCGTCACGGTGCCACTGTCGGCCGGCGTCGAGATGCCAAGCACGATGCGGATTGCCGCGCCATCGCGCAGCACGTACCGCTTCGCCTCGGTGCCCGACATTGCCCGCGGCGCGGGCAGGCGCAGGTCGAGCGAACGCTTTCCCGATCCGTTGAGGGCCTGTGCGACCTGCTGGAACACCATGGTCGAAACATCGATTTCGATTTGCGACAGATCGCGTTCGATCGGCGATGCCGGCAGATCCGGGTCGCCGCCGAACAGCGTGCAGACCATGATGGCGATCGCCGGAGCATCGATTACCAGGGTCATCGCATCGGAGGACGCCGACGAGCCGATCACGGTCATCGCAAACGTGTCGCCGGCACGCGAACGCGCCTCGGGAACGCGGCTGACCTCGATCGCTTTGAGATCGACGACGACCGGAACGCCAAACTCGCTGGTCAGGGTTTTCTGCAGCAGCGGCACGGCGCGTTCGGCCATGGCGCGGCCTGCGTCGATGACCTGCGCGGCCTCACCGCTGTCGCCGACCAGACGCTCGATGATCAGCGAGCGCGCTTCCGCTGGACTGCCCAGGCTGGTCATGACAGTGCCGGGACCGATCTGTCGCGCATCGTTCAGGCGGCCTTCTTTTCGACGGTGCCGGTATTCATCGTGCTCTGCTCGACCGCGTCGATCGTCGGCCGTTCATAGGACGAGATGGTCTTGCGGCCGAACTCGATCGCCACCTGCGGCAGCGCGCCGTTCATGTAGGCCAACAGCGTCTGCTTGACGATGATATAGAGGCGGTTCTTCTTCTCGCGCACTGTCTTGATCTTGGTGGCGACCGGTCCGACCACAGAATAGGACAGGAAGATGCCGAGGAACGTTCCGACAAGCGCGGCACCAATCAAACCGCCGAGAATTTCCGGCGACTGGTCGAGCGCGCCCATCGCCTTGACCACGCCGAGCACGGCGGCGACGATGCCGAGCGCCGGCAGGCCATCGCCCACCGCCACCATCGCGTGATAGGCCTTCATCTTGTCGGACCTGATGGTCTGGATTTCTTCGTCCATCAGCGCCTCGATCTCGTGCGAGCGGGCATTGCCGATGATGATGATGCGGCAGTAGTCGCAGATGAAATGCGTCAGATCGTGGTTATGCAGCACGGTTGGGAACGCCTGGAAAATCGCCGACTCTTCCGGATTGTCGATATGCGCCTCGACCTCGCTGCGGGATTTCGAGCGCAGCTCGCGCATCAGCGAGTGCAGCACGCCGAGCGTTTCGAGATAGTCCTGTTCCTTCGGCACCGCCTGCTTGAAGGCTTCGAGAATGCCCTTGCCGGTATCCTTGACCGTCTTCATCGGATTGGCGACGAGGAAGGTGCCAAAAGCCGCACCACAGATGATCACTGCCTCCCAGGGCTGGATCAGCACGTGAAGATGGCCGCCCATGGCCATGAAGCCGCCAAGGACGCAGCCGAGCGTTACCACCAGTCCAATCAGAATGCCCACGACAGGTCCTTCCGCATTTCACATCAGGAGCTAGGGATAGCCCCCGTGCCTTGTGTGAGGCTTGAATCGAAGGCGTCGGAGACGATTCAGTTTCGCGCAAGGAAGTAGGGGTATTGTCCGGACATAGCTTCGGCCGGAGGCACCTCTTTGCTTAATACCTTTACCAGCTACCAGCTCATCACCAGGGACATTTCAAAGTCGATCGACAGGATCGAGCAGCAGCCCGTGGTTGATCGCGACACCAAGTATTATCTGGACAACATCACCAAGGTGAAATCGATCGACGATTTCGTCAAGAATGACCGTTTGTTCAAATATGCCATGAAGGCCTACGGGCTCGAGGACATGGCTTACGCCAAGGCCTTCATGGTCAAGGCACTCAAGGAAGGCGTCTCCGATCCCAACAGCTTCGCCAACAAGCTGACCGACAAGCGTTACGCCGAATTCGTCAGGGCCTTCAATTTCGCCGCCAACGGCACCAGTACGACTGTCTACAACAAGGCGCAGCAACTGGTGACCAGCAACTATGCGCTGCAAGTCCAGATCGGCGCCTCGCAGAAGGGGCTCCCTTACTACCAGAGCGAAACCGCCTACTACGTCACCAACATCGCCAAGGTTAGATCGGTCGACGACCTGATGGGCGACAGCCGCCTGCTGACATATGCGATGGCCGCTTTCGGACTCGACGCCGCAACCGAACCTGCCGCAACCGTCAAGGCGATGCTCGAAGGTGGCGTCAGCGATCCCGACAGTCCCGCCAACAAACTGCCCGACAAGAGCTACGCCAAATTCGTCGCAGCCTTCGACTTCGCCCAGTATGGCGATCAGACGACCATGCGCGACGATGTCCAGCAGGCGGTGCCGAAAGGATACATGGCCGGAGCCGGACTGACATTGGTCGAGCCAAGCGCGCAATATATCAAGGGCGAGGCCGATTATTACGCGGCAAACATTTCCAAGGTGACGTCGATCGACAACCTCATGGCGGACAAGCGCCTGCTCACCTTCGCCATGGCTTCCTACGGACTTGATGCGTCAACCGAAACGCCGCAGCAGATCCGCACAATGCTCGAGGGCGGCGTCAGCGACCCCGACAGCCCAGCAAACAAGCTGACGGATAAACGGTACGCCAACTTCGTCACGGCCTTCAACTTTGCCCAATATGGCGATCAGACAACGTCGCGCGACGAAGTGCAGAAAGACACCCCGAAAATCTATACGACGGAGTCGGCGCTTGGCCTGATCGCGCCGAATGCGGACTACATCAAGTCGGAGACCGCGTACTACCTTGCCAACGTCACGAACGTGAAATCCATCGACGACCTGATGGCCAACAGCCGATTGTACAACTACGTGCTCTCGGCCTACGGACTGGACCCGGCGACGGAAAGCAAGGACCTCATCCGCAACGTTCTTGCCGGCGGCATTCGCGACGCCGACAGCGTCGCCAACAAGATGACCAACAAGGCCTATGCCGGGCTGGCCGCCGCCTTCAACTTCGAACAACATGGCGAAGCGGCCACCACCATCAATCCGGCGCAGCAGCCGACCGTCGACAAATACATGCGCCAGACCCTCGAAGAGGATGCCGGCCAGACCAACCAGGGCGTGCGGCTGGCGCTTTATTTCGATCGCAAGGCCCCAACCATCACCAGTTGGTATGACGTGCTGGCCGACACTGCGCTTGCCAGTGTCGTGCGCACCGTGCTCGGCCTGCCCGATTCCTTCGCCACCGCCGATGTCGACAAGCAGGCGCAGCTGTTCGAGCAGAAACTCGACATCTCGGATTTCTCCGACCCCGAGAAACTCGGCAAGTTCCTGACGCGCTTCACCAGTATGTACGAGATCAACAACCCGACTTCATCGGCCGTCACCTCGGTCAGCGTGCTGTTTGCCCAGCCACTCACCGTCGGCATCTCCACCGACCTGATGATGGCCATGCAGAAACTGAGGTTCTGAGACCATCATGCGGGACAGCCTGTACGTCGCTCTTTCATCGCAGATCGCGCTCGAGCGGCGCCTCGACACCATCGCCGACAACGTCGCCAACGCCTCCACGATCGGCTTTCGCGCCACCGGCGTGAAGTTCGAGGACGTCGTCTCTGGCACCGGGCAGAAATCGGTGTCATTCGCCTCCCCGGGCAAGACCTACCTTTCCGGCGCCCACGGTGCCTTGAGCGAGACCGGAAATCCCTTCGATTTCGCCATCCAGGGCGATGCCTGGTTCGCTATAGAGACGCCGGTCGGCACCGTCATGACCCGCGACGGCCGTTTTTCGATGAACGAGAACGGCGAACTGATGTCGATCGAAGGCCACCCGGTGCTCGATGCCGGCGGCTCGCCGATCCAGCTTGACCCCCGCAACGGTCCGCCCAAGGCCGGGGCCGATGGTTCGTTGCGCCAGAACGATCAGCTTGTCGGATCGATCGGCCTCTACAATTTCGATCCAGGCGCGAACTTCGTCCGCTATGGCAATTCCGGCATTGTTCCGGCACGCACCCCGGAGCCTGTCACCGATCGCTCCGATATCGGCGTTGCCCAAGGTTTTCTCGAAGAGTCCAATGTCAATCCGGTGCTGGAGATCACCAGGTTGATCATGGTCCAGCGCGCCTTCGAGAACACGGCCGCCCTGATGCGCCAGACCGACTCGTCCACCGACGAGGCGATCAAGACGCTCGGCTCGAAATAGTCCATGTCGCTCGACCAGCCATCCCTGCGGGCACTCGAAAGACAACTCCAGCCGGCACCGGAAGACCGGCTTGCCGCCCTGGAACGGGTCTGGCGGCGTTTCGCCGACGCCGAGGCACTGCTCAAGCGCGGCGGCCGCGTCATCGAAGTCACGCCCACGCACTACAAGGTGCACGGCCTTTCCGGCTTCGCCAGGCTGGGTGACATCGTCGAGCAGCCCGGCCATGCCGGTGCGCGCCGCGGCGAGATCGTCAAGATCGGCCGCGACGAGGCCGTCGTGGCACCCTTCGAACGCAGCGCCGATTCCGGCATCGGTGATGCCGTGTTCCGCCGCGGTCCGCTTGTGGTGGCACCGCATGCCTCATGGCGCGGCCGCACCATCGACGCACTCACCAGGGCGATCGATGGCGGCCCGCCGCTCGCCCGGGGAGACGACACATCGCGCGGCGCCCAGACGACGCCGGGCGCCATGGCGCGGCAACGCGTCGGCACTGCCTTCATGACCGGCGTCAAGGTCATCGATATCTTCACGCCGCTCTGCTTCGGCCAGCGCCTCGGCATCTTTGCCGGCTCCGGCGTCGGCAAGTCGACGCTGCTCGCCATGCTCGCCGGAGCCGACGCATTCGATACCGTCGTGGTGGCCCTCATCGGCGAACGCGGCCGGGAAGTCCGTGAATTCCTCGAGGACACGATCGGCGACAGCATGGCCAAGACCATCGCCGTCGTCGCCACCAGCGACGAAAGCGCCATGATGCGCCGGCGTGCGCCGGACACCGCCATGCGCGTCGCCGAGCATTTTCGCGACCAGGGGCATCGCGTTTTGCTGGTGCTGGATTCGATCACCCGCTTCGCTCACGCCTTGCGTGAGGTGGCGACGGGAACCGGCGAGCCGCCGGTCGCCCGCGGTTATCCGGCCTCGGTGTTCACCGAATTGCCCAAGCTGCTCGAACGCGCCGGGCCGGGTACGGAAGGCAAGGGATCGATCACCGCCATCATTTCCGTACTGGTCGACGGCGACGATCACAACGACCCGGTCGCCGATTCCGTGCGCGGCATCCTCGACGGCCATGTCGTGCTCGACCGCACGATCGCCGAACAGGGTCGCTACCCCCCCGTCAACCCGCTGTCGTCCATATCGCGGTTGGCCGGAAAGGCCTGGAGCGTCGAACAGCGCGCGCTGGTGACAAGGCTGAAGTCGATGATCTCGCGCTTCGAGGACACACGCGATATCCGCTTGCTCGGGGCCTATCAGGGCGGCGTCGATGCCGAACTCGACATCGCCGTGCGCCAGGTGCCGCTGATCTATGAAGCGCTGACGCAAGGGCCGAAGGATCGCCCCTCAGCCGACCCGTTCTCCGATCTCGCCCGCCACCTCAAGAGCAAGCTGAACGCCGATGCCGGAGACTGAACGCGAATACACCGAGCGCATCCTGCGCGACATGATCGCCGAGGCCAATGCCGCG
Source organism: Mesorhizobium sp. M7A.F.Ca.AU.002.02.1.1 (assembly GCF_003998535.1). Classification (NCBI taxonomy): domain Bacteria; kingdom Pseudomonadati; phylum Pseudomonadota; class Alphaproteobacteria; order Hyphomicrobiales; family Phyllobacteriaceae; genus Mesorhizobium; species Mesorhizobium sp. M7A.F.Ca.AU.002.02.1.1. The sequence goes on from NZ_RZPB01000137.1 coordinate 6,184, forward strand.
CAGCAGGCAGAGGCTGACACGGCGAGAACCGCCAAAGCAAAGGCCGCCCGTGCCATCGCGGCCAAAGCCGAGGCCGTTCTGGCCAGAGCCGTCAAGCCAATCCTGCCACGGGCTGGCAAAGCCGATCCTGATCTGGCCAGGCCCGTCGAACCCGCTCTGTCCCGGGCTCCCCAGGCGGTGGCTGCCGAGATGACGCAGGCCAGCCGGGAATCGCTGATCGACGGCCTGTTCCCGCGCACCGAATGGCCGCAGCCGCCAAAGGCGCCGTTTCCCCGACTGGAGAAGAAGTCCGACCGACGCAGCGATTTCGTCATTGCCGCGCTCGGCATCGCGCTCGGCCTGATCTGCGCCCTGTTCCCCTGGTATATCTTCTTCAACCAGGACCAGTTTGGCGTCCAGGCGATGAAGTTCGGCGGCACAGGCTCTAATTCCGGGCGAGCGGGCGGCGGCGTGGTCGCCGAACGCAGCGCGCCGCTGACGGCAAAGGACGTTCCCGCGGCCAATCTCGATCTTCTTGCCACGGGGACGGTGCGGGATGATGCCGATCCCGCAGCCGCATCCGACGAGCAACCGTTTCCGGCCGACGCGGCGAAATTCCGCATGGTTCATGTCGCCAACGGCCGCGCCATGATCCAGGACGACGCTGGCCTCTGGATGGTCCAGCGCGGCTCGATACTGCCGGATTCCAGCAAGGTATCCTCCATCGAGCAGCGCAACGGCAAATGGGTCATGATCACCAGTGCCGACCAGGTGATCGAACTGTCCCGATAAACGATCTCCGGCTTCCGGCCATCCGCAAGGCCCGCGCAAGACTGGCGGCCTAGTCTCTGGGTACCTGCTCGGAGATTCCCATGGAGCCCGTTTCCCTTTTCGACCTCGCCGCCAAGCAAGCGCAATGGCTGGCCGTGCGCCAGTCGGCCGTGGCCGGCAACATCGCCAATGCCAACACGCCAGGCTATACGGCAAACGACGTCGAGCCATTCGAAAAAGTGCTCGACCGCGCCGCCGTATCGCTGCAGGCCACCCAGGCCGGCCATCTCGGCAATGCAGCGACCAATGCCGGCTTCACCATCAAGCCGCAGGAAGATGACGGCGTTGTCATGCCGTCCAAGAACTCGGTCGTGCTGGAAGACCAGTTGCTGAAGGCCGGCGAGGTGCGCCGGTCCTTCGAGCTCAACACGGCGATCGTCAAGGCGTTCCATTCGATGATGATGATGGCGGTGAAGAGCTGACCATGGACGCACTGACCGCAGCCCTCAAAGTCGCAGCATCCGGCCTCGGCGCCCAGTCGGAACGCCTGCGCGTGGTTTCCGAGAACCTCGCCAACGCCCAGTCGACGGGCACCGCGCCCGGCTCCGACCCTTATCGCCGCAAGACCATCAGCTTCGTCTCCGAGCTCGACCGGGCCTCCGGCAGTTCAACGGTTGCAGTGAACTCGATCGATCGAGATCCCAGTGACTTTCCAGTCGAGTTCCAGCCCGGCAACGAGGCCGCCGACGAGAAGGGCTACGTCAAGATGCCCAACGTCAACGTGCTGATCGAAATGGCCGACATGACCGAGGCCAATCGCTCCTACGAGGCCAACCTTCAGGTGGTCAAGCAGGCCCGCGACCTGATTTCCATGACCATCGACCTGATGAGGAACCAGTAATGATCAGCGGTATCGGAGCCCTTCAGTTCAAGCCGTCGATCGGCGGCGATGACGCCGCCACAAGCCTGCTCCAGGGCGGCGCGACACCGTCGGCCGGTGGCAATGTCGGCACCTCCTTTGCCGAGGCGCTGAGCCAGGCAGCCTCCAAGACCGTCGACACGATGCAGAATGCCGAGCAGGTATCGATGCAGGCGCTCAAGGGCGATGCCGACACCCGCCAGGTGGTCGACGCCGTGATGAGCGCGCAGCAGGCGCTTCAGACCGCCGTCGCGATACGCGACAAGGTGGTCTCTGCCTATCTCGAAGTCAGTCGAATGGGCATCTGAGGAATTCCGCCATGAAAGCACTCGCCATCGCCGCCACCGGCATGAATGCCCAGCAGACAAATCTGGAAGTCATCGCCAACAACATCGCCAACATCAACACCACCGGCTACAAGCGCGCCCGTGCCGAATTCTCCGACCTGCTCTATCAGGTCGACCGCACGCAAGGCGTGCCCAACCGCTCCAACGCCTCGCTGGTGCCGGAGGGCGTCTCGATCGGCCTCGGCGTCAAGACGACGGCGGTGCGCAACGTGCACACCCAGGGCGAACTGACCAGCACCGGCAACAGTTTCGACCTGGCGCTGACCGGCAGGGGCTGGTTCCAGATCGAGGGTGCCGACGGCGGCACGCTCTACAGCCGCGCCGGCGCTCTCAACACCAACGCCACCGGCCAGCTGGTGACGGTCGACGGCGCTGCGGTCATTCCGGCAATCAATGTTCCCGTTGATGCCGTCGAGGTCATCGTCAACAAGACCGGCCAGGTCTTCGCCCGCATCGACGGCCAGACCGACCTGCAGAACCTCGGTCAGCTTCAGATCGCCAATTTCGCCAACGAGGCCGGCCTGGCGCCGCTTGGCGACAATCTGTTCCAGGAAACCACGGCTTCGGGGCCCGCGAATGTCGGCGTGCCTGGCGATCCCGGTTTTGCCACCATCCAGCAGGGCTATCTCGAAGCCTCCAACGTCGACCCGGTCAAGGAAATCACCGAACTGATCTCGGCGCAGCGCGCTTATGAGATGAACTCCAAGGTCATTCAGGCCGCCGACGACATGGCCTCCGTGGTCTCCAAGAACATCAGGTAACGCATGATGTCGACGCCCGGCCTCCTGTCCGCATTCCGCCGCACCGCGCTCGTCCTTGCGCTGGTGACCGGCACGATGCCGGCTTTTGCCCAGGAATCGGCCAACCAGTCGGCCACCCGGATCGCCAGCAATCAAGCTGGCGGCGAGGTGGTGCTTATTCCGAGCCGGGTTATCTATCCCGGCGAGACCATCAACCTGGCTGCCCTGAAACAGGTCACCCTTATCGTCGGCAAGCACAAGCCGGAGGCGGTCGCCACACGGGCCGAAGAACTGGATGGCAAGGTCGCCAAGCGCACCTTGCTGCCCGGCCGCTACATTCCCTCCGCCGCCATCCGCGAGGCCTGGCTGGTCGAACAGGGTGCCTCCGTGCAGATCTTCTTCATCGCCGGCGGCCTGACGATCTCGGCGACCGCCGTGACGCTGCAACCAGGAGCCGCGGGCGACCTCGTCAAGGTTCGCAACATCGACAGCGGCAAAATCCTGTCCGGCACGGTGATGGCGGATGGAACCATCCAGGTCAGCGCTTCATGATGCGCGGGCTTACCTTGATCCTGGCAGCCGTGCTTGGCCTGCAGCCGGCGCTGGCCGACGGCCTGACGCCGAAGGCCAAGCGCGAGCTCGCCGCCAAGAATGGCGGCGTCTACAACGATCCCGAATATGATCCGGCCACCACCAGCCGCATGTTCCGGGTTTCGACCGGGCCGAGTTCGCTGCCGCCGGGCCAGGTCGCCTCGCGTATCAAGGACATCGCCCAGCTGCAGAGTTCGCGCGACAATCAACTCGTCGGCTACGGCCTGGTCATCGGCCTTGCCGGATCGGGCGACAGCCTGCGCAACTCGCCATTCACCGAACAGTCGATCCGCGCGATGCTCGAAAACCTCGGCATCGCCACCGAAGGCGGCAGCGCGCGCGCCAAGAATGTCGCCGCCGTCATCGTCACCGCCAACATGCCGCCCTACGTGCAGTCGGGCGCCCGCATCGACATCGACGTCTCCTCGATGGGCGACGCGACCTCGCTTTCCGGCGGCACGCTGATCATGACGCCGCTGAAGGCGGCGGACGGCGAAATCTATGCCGTCGGCCAGGGCTCGGTCATCGTGTCCGGCTTTACCGCGCAAGGACAGGCCGAGCAGCTGACGCAAGGCGTGCCAACCGCCGGCCGCGTGCCCAACGGCGCCATCGTCGAGCGTGCCGTCCAAGCCGAATTCGACGATCAGGCGATCCTGACGCTGCAGCTGCGCAATCCTGATTTCTCGACCGCTATCCGCATCGCGGACGCCATCAACGACTACACCGGCCAGCGCTTCGGCATGCGGGTGGCGGCCGAGCGCGATTCGCGCACCGTCCAGATCAGAAGGCCGAAGGGTGTCTCGGCGGCGCGCTTCTATGCCGAAATCGAGAATTTGGTGGTCGAATCCGACACGCCGGCCCGTGTCGTGATCGACGAGCGCACCGGCACCATCGTCATCGGCAATGATGTCAAGATCTCACGGGTCGCCATCAGCCACGGCACGCTCACCGTGCGCATCACCGAAGCGCCGCGCGTCGTCCAGCCCGAGCCCTTCTCCAAGGGCGAGACCGCGATCGAACCGTTCACCGCCATCGACGCCAGCCGGCCCGACGCCCGCGTTGCCGTGCTTGACGGGCCCGATCTCCAGACCCTCGTTTCCGGCCTCAACCGCC
>NZ_RZPB01001380.1:0-716 GCF_003998535.1 Mesorhizobium sp. M7A.F.Ca.AU.002.02.1.1
GTCTTCGTGCTCGCGGCGGATGAGGGCGGCCTGAGCGACGTCGCCAAGCCCAGTGATCCCGGCAAGACACTGGAGCGGGCTTTTCCCGTGGCTGAGTTCACCGGCAAGTTCGCCAGCACGGTGGAAGTTCTGGCCCCGCAGGGAGCGTCGCTCGACAGACTGGTGGCGATAGGCACCGGCAAGGTGTCGGGACTGGACGAATATGCGTGGTTGAAGCTTGGCGGCACCGTTGCCGCGTCGCTGCGCAAGGCGACCGAGGTAGCGGTAGTCCTCGATGTGGTCGGCGCCTCGCCGAGCGCGAAGGACGCGGCAAGCCTTGCCGCGGGCATTCTCCTGCGCAGCTATTCCTTCGACAAGTACAAGACCAGGAAGGATAAGGACGACGGCAAGGCAGAGCCGAAGAAGCCGGTCAAGGTGACCATCCATACCGCCGATCCGGCCGCTGCGAAGAAGGCCTTCGCCGATGCCGAGGCGGTGATCGACGGCGTCCTTCTGGCGCGCGACCTCGTCAACGAACCGGCAAACGTGCTTGGGCCGGTCGAGTTCGCTGCCCGCGCCAAGGAACTCGAGGCACTCGGCGTCAAGGTCGAGATATTGGCTGAGAAGGAAATGAAGAAGCTCGGCATGGGCTCGCTGCTCGGTGTCGCGCAAGGCTCGCCACGCGGCGCCCGCATGGCGATCATGCAGTGGAACGGCGGCAAGCCGAAGGACAGCCC
>NZ_RZPB01001381.1:0-712 GCF_003998535.1 Mesorhizobium sp. M7A.F.Ca.AU.002.02.1.1
GGATATCGCGTGAAACAGGCAGTTTGCGTAGGGTTTGCCGCTCGACGCGAATGAAGGCATGGGCGTCGATGTCGCCATCGGGAAAGCGCGACGGCCGGTTGGTGGCGCGGTCGATGCGCTGCAGGTCGGAGAGCGGATGGTAGAGCGCGTTGTCGGCCTGGATCGACCAGTTGTAGCGCTCGACGGCCTGCCCCTGGAGGCCATCGAACATCCGGTTGATGAGTTCCGCCGGACGCGTGCCCGGGCCGAAACCCGGCACCGGCGCGTGGATGTCCTGCAGCGGCTTGCCGAACTTTTCCAGGAGCGACCAGGAGGAGGGAAAGCAGAGCGAGCCGGCGACCAGCCGCCAGCCGCTGTCACTGCTGCGCATCAGGATCAGGTCTTCCTGGACGAGCAGTGAGGCTTTGGCCAGCGGCGCATCGGCGAGGGAAGCAGGCAGACGGCTCGCCGCGCCCGCCACCTCGACGCCTGATCCGCCGAGCCGATGGGTTTCGGGGAACCTCTCCGGGAGATGCGCGGCGAGCAAGTCGAGCACTTCCTGCTGGGCGTCGCGCGTGCCGTCCTCCTCGACGAAAACGCGCTCTGGGATTTCGGCATAGAGCCGGTGCTTTTCGGCGAGATACGGCAGCAGATGGCCGTCGACCTCGATCCAGGCCGCCGGGTCGAGCGGCTTCAGCCCGATGCTGAACAGTTTCGACGAGCCGTCATAGGG
>NZ_RZPB01001382.1:0-711 GCF_003998535.1 Mesorhizobium sp. M7A.F.Ca.AU.002.02.1.1
CCATGTGAGAACGTAGCCTTGACGTCTTTGAGCTGAATCTCTTTCATCATGATTGCTCCCGTGACTAAAGTGGTCATATAAATTATGGAGCGAGTTTTGGCAAGCAGTCAGGACGGATCGGTGCGCCTACGGCGCTCGATCTGCCGCCAGTTGGCAGGCTGACATCTCACATCAGGTCTAATCCGGAAAACCGCGTCTTCCCCGTTGATCTGGAAAGTACGGCGATCGACCCCGACACAATCGCGATTAGCCAGCAACACGCAGCAGCCGACACCGCCGACGGCAGATAGAGCCTGTCAAGACTGGACTGGGCGGCAGCGAGCAGCGGCTCGACCTTCTGCCCGGCGACGCTCAATTCGATGTCGGTTAGCCGCCGGGGTGATTTCCGGCCTGCAGGAACCAGCCTGTGCAACGAGGCCGAGCGCCGCCACGAATCGACCAGCGCCGATTTTTCAGCGGCATCCGACGTGATCGATGCTTGAACACGGTCTGCACGCAATGTGGCCATGTGCCGGTCCATGCCTTCCTCCCGAAGCCTGAACGCCGATAGACTTGCCGCTGTTTCCTCAATCTTCCAGCGGCATAACAGATGTCCTCCGCGCTGCTATCTTGCTCTTGTTGCCCCGCTGTCAAATGGTCTGAAGTGCTTGTACCATCCAGGAGTCGGAGCGCAGCTCATTCGCTCATCGCATGAAGCGCATCATGCCTGAC
>NZ_RZPB01001383.1:0-707 GCF_003998535.1 Mesorhizobium sp. M7A.F.Ca.AU.002.02.1.1
GAATTATTGACGCTTCCGCCAAGAAGCTCGGGATAGCTGAGCAAAAGGTGGTGGTTACGGTCGATTTGCACGGTAACACCTCGGCTGCTTCCGTGCCGTTGGCGCTGTCGGTGGCCGTTGCCGACGGCCGCATCAAGAAGGGCGATCTCGTCCTCCTGGAAGCGATGGGTGGCGGCTTCACCTGGGGCGCTGTCCTGGTTCGCTGGTAAGTGCCGAACGGTCCAGTTTCGGTCCTTGACCTTGACGGATCAATTACTTAGGCTCTGCCGTTGTTGTGCCGAATTTTATGTTTTGAGCTGATGGGACGGTCGCATGGGGGGAAAGACACTTACGCGCGCCGACCTTGCCGAGGCAGTTTACCGGAAGGTCGGCCTGTCGCGCACTGAATCGGCCGAACTCGTCGAAGCGGTGCTGGATGAAATCTGCGAAGCCATCGTGCGCGGCGAAACGGTGAAGCTGTCGTCCTTCGCGACATTCCACGTCCGCTCCAAGAACGAGCGTATCGGCCGCAATCCCAAGACTGGCGAGGAAGTGCCGATCCTGCCGCGTCGGGTGATGACCTTCAAGTCGTCCAACGTGCTGAAGAGCCGTATCTTGCGCTCCCATCAGAGCGGCAAGGCCAAAAGCGGCAAGTAATCCTAGAGCGCGGTTGAAAACCGCCACCGCCATGACGCCGGGCTTGAATATTGCTTCATAAACCGCTGAAA
>NZ_RZPB01001384.1:0-706 GCF_003998535.1 Mesorhizobium sp. M7A.F.Ca.AU.002.02.1.1
CATCGCCGCCGTGGCCGCCCTTGCCGCCCAGGCTGAGGGCAAAAGAGTCGGACCCGGCGAAGTCGGACGAAACCGTGCCGCCATATCCGCCACCGCCGCCGATGGACTGGGCGAAGATGCCGTATGACCCATCCTTGTGTGTGATGATCTCGCCATCGTTGGTGACGGTGACCTTGCCACCATCGGCCTCGTTGTCGGGGTCGTTGGGGTCGCCGACCACCGGGATCGGAATCCCGTTGGGTATGCTGGCACCGCCACCGATTGTCATGTCTGCTTCCGATGCGCCGGTCGCGGCACCCGAGGCACCACCGCCACCGCCGATCGACTGCGCAAAAATGCCGTGCGAGATATAGCCCAGTGTTTCAATCTTGCCGAAGTTGTTGACCTCGACCTCACCGCCGATGCTGCCACTGCCGCCTTGGCCGCCAATATACATGGTAACGGCCGTCTCGGCCTTACCGGTCTCCGTCGAGCCAGCGCCACCCGCACCACCGCCGCCGCCCACCGACTGTGCGAAGATGCCGTGCGAGTTGTCGTCCTGCGTCAGGATCGAACCGCTCTGGAAGTTCTGGACGTGAACCTTGTCGCTGGTACCGCCAGCGCCGCCGGCGCCGCCGAGGCTCAGCGTGATGGCGATCTTCGAGTCGGTGGATGACGTGCCGGACGCGCCGCCGACGCCACCGGAGCCGCCGATCGACTGCGCCAG
>NZ_RZPB01001385.1:0-705 GCF_003998535.1 Mesorhizobium sp. M7A.F.Ca.AU.002.02.1.1
GATGGCTCATCAGCGCCGTGCCGATCGACACCATCTGGCGCTCGCCGCCCGACAGCGTGCGCACGCGCTGGCGCCAGCGTTCCGCCAGTTTCGGGAACAGCTTGACCACCTTTTCGCGGTTTTCCGCCTCATGCGGCCGGGCCCGCGGCGAATAGGCGCCGAGCGCCATGCAGTCGGCGATCGAGAGATCGGGAAACAGCCGGTTGCCTTGCGGCACATGGATCAGGCCGGCGCCGACGATGGCGCGTGCGCTGTGGCCGACAATGTCTTGCCCGTCGAACAGGATGCGGCCGCTCTTCGGCTGCAGAAGCCCGGAGATAGCACGCAGCAGCGTCGTCTTGCCATGGCCGTTGGGGCCGAACAGGCCGACATTGCCGAAACGGCCGGCCTCCAGCGAGATATCGTGCAGCACGGTGACGCGGCCATAGCCGGCGGTGACGCCTTCGACGCTGAGAATGGGATTCACGCCGCCGACCTCCTCGTGCCGAGATAGGCCTCGATGACGTGCGGATCGGCGATCACGCCTGCCGGATCGCCGGCGGCCAGGACGCGGCCATTGTTGAGCACCAGCAGATGCTGCGAAAGGCTCATCAGGAAAGTCAGCACGTGCTCGATCAACAGGATGGTGATGCCGCGTTCGGCGGTGCGGCGGATCAGGCCGATCGACGTCTCGATCTCGGGGTTGGTCAGGCTCGATGCCGGCTC
>NZ_RZPB01001386.1:0-704 GCF_003998535.1 Mesorhizobium sp. M7A.F.Ca.AU.002.02.1.1
ATTGGTAGCAGGTAGTTTTCGCCCTGCAGCTGCATGCCGTGGCCGGCGTAGAAGATCAGCACGGCGCTGCTTTCGGGCAGCTTCGCCTCGGCGTCATGGAAAAGCTTGACGAAGCCATCGGCGGTAAGATCGGTTCCAGTCAGAACCTCAAAGTTCAGCCGCTTCAGGCTGTCGGACAGTTTCGTCGCATCGTTGACCGCGTTGGCGAGGTGCTCGAGACGCTTGCTCTGGTAGTTCGTGTTGCCGATGACGATCGCCAGCCGGTTGCGCGGCTGTAATGAGGCGTTCTGTTCGACCGCGGCGCGAACGTCGATCGTGCTCAAAATCGCGAAAAGCATGAGCAGCGGGATGCGCAAGTATCCGTGGCGGTGGGTCATATCGGCATGCTCGTTCCAGCCTGCGTCAATCTTGATCCGGCGGCCTTCGAACGCACCAGACGCAAACGCAATCTGCCCGAGCGTTTGGACCCCGTGCCGCCAAAGGCCCGCAAATTTTTATACCAAGTATCCTGTCAAAGATAGGAAAAAGGGATTTGTATGCAGTCACTGGACCGTGGAGGGCTCGATGCCGACCAAGATCAACCTCGCGCTGCCGGTTTACGGAGCAGCCTACAAAAGCGTATTCGTTCGCAGCCTTTTTGCGGCCCTGACTCACGAAAGCCTTTCCAGCTACGCGTTCACGCTGTCGGAAATCGAGTACACGGA
>NZ_RZPB01001387.1:0-703 GCF_003998535.1 Mesorhizobium sp. M7A.F.Ca.AU.002.02.1.1
GGCAAGCACGACGACGCCCAGCGCCAAGGTCCACGCAATTGCCTCATGGTCGGTCCGTCTCCTAGGGTCCGAGCTGCCAGCTTGAGACGATTCGGAGACCAGGAATGCCGCTTTATGCGATCGATGGAACAGAGCCCAGCTTCGCCGATGCGGACTCGAACTGGATCGCGCCCGATGCGACGCTGATCGGCGACGTCAGGGTCGGACGCAATGCCGGCTTCTGGTTCGGCGCCGTCATCCGGGGCGACAATGAGCCCATCGTCATCGGTGCCGACACCAACGTGCAGGAACATACGGTCATGCACACCGATCCCGGTTTCCCGCTGACGATCGGCGAAGGCTGCACGATCGGCCACCGCGCCTTGCTGCATGGCTGCACGATCGGCGACAACAGCCTGATCGGCATGGGCGCCATCGTGCTGAACGGCGCGAAAATCGGCAGGAATTGCCTGGTCGGCGCCGGTGCGCTGGTTACCGAGGGCAAGGAATTCCCGGACAATTCGCTGATCGTCGGCTCGCCCGCCAAGGCGATCAGGGTGCTGGACGACGCGGCCGTGGCAAGGTTGCGCGGCTCGGCGGCGCATTATGTCGCCAACGGCAAGCGCTTCAAGGCGGGGTTGAAGAAGGTTTTCGAACGGCCATAGCCAGAAATGGCGGAGCCGGCCCGGGGACGGGGGCGGCTCCTTTCACCCGGCCGTTGGGG
>NZ_RZPB01001388.1:0-698 GCF_003998535.1 Mesorhizobium sp. M7A.F.Ca.AU.002.02.1.1
GTCCAGGATGATCAGATCGAAGCGATGCTTCGCGACCGCCTGCCGAGCTTCCTGCAGCGTCTTTGCGGATGTGATCGAGACGCCCGAGCCCAGCCCCTCCGACATAACCGCGAGCACGCCCTCGTCGTCTTCGACATGCAGGACCTGTGGCCTCGGCTCGACCCTGCGGCCGACGATCTTGGCGAGAGCGGCGTGAAGCCGTTTCGAGTCCACCGGCTTCTCCAGCCAATCGATGATGCCGACGGCGCTGCCGTTCAGCGAGCGCCTGGCCTCGTCGGCGACGGCGGAGATGACGATGACCGCAATGTCGGAATTCACCGGTGATGCCCTTAAGTCGTGAAAGAGCTTGATGCCGGATTCCCCCGCCAGCTTGATGTCGAGCGTCAGCGCTACGTAGTCGCGGGAGCTCAGGAGCGCCTTGGCGGTGTCGATATCGGGCGCGACGTCGCTGGAAAAGCCTTCCGCATCAAGAAGTGCCGCGATCACCGCAGCGATGTCGGGCTCGTCCTCGCAGATGAGGACACGCAGGCGGCCATCGCGCTTGCGCGCCCGGCGCTCGACCAAAACCGGCTTGTCGGCCTGCCTGTGCGCCTCGGGAAGGTCGACGTGAAACGAGGTTCCCTGGCCTTCCTCGGTTTCGAAGGAAACGGCGCCCCCGAGCTTTTCGGTGATGGACTTGACGATGCTCAAGCCCAGGC
>NZ_RZPB01001389.1:0-694 GCF_003998535.1 Mesorhizobium sp. M7A.F.Ca.AU.002.02.1.1
CGTTTACCCCGGCATCGGCCAGCTGATGGTTGACGCGGTAAAATCCAGGGATGTTCCGGTTGTCCAGGCCTGCGCCCTGATTTTCGCCGCGACTTATATCCTTCTCAACCTGCTAGCCGACATTATTTCCATCGCCACCAATCCCAGGCTCTTGCACCCACGATGACCAGATCCGAATCTGTCGCGGAGCTTCAGAGGCTGAGGCGCTCGCGTGCCACCCGGGCGAAAACTGCGCTGAAGAAGGCACCGTTCAGCGCGTGGTTCGGCATCGTCGTGATCCTCGGCTACGTCTTTGTTGCGGTCTTCGCGCACTGGATAGCCCCATATGGCGAGACGCAGGTTTTCAGCGAAGCCTTCGCGCCGTGGAGCCAGGAGTTCAAACTGGGAACCGATCAGCTCGGCCGCGACATGCTCACCCGCTTGATCTACGGTGCGCGCAACACCATCGCTATCGCGGTCGCGACCACGTTGCTGTCCTTCGCGGTCGGCGTCTCGCTCGGCCTTCTTGCCGCATTGTACAGGGGGTGGCTCGACCAGATCTTGTCACGTGCGGTGGACGTGCTGATGTCAATCCCGAGTCTGATCTTCGCGCTGGTGCTGCTGACGATCTTCGGCTCTTCGATCACGAGCCTGATTGTCATCATTGCGCTTCTCGATTCCACCCGGGTCTTTCGGCTTTCTCGCGCCGTCGGGC
>NZ_RZPB01000138.1:0-10592 GCF_003998535.1 Mesorhizobium sp. M7A.F.Ca.AU.002.02.1.1
GTGGCCGCCGCAGGCGACATTGTCAGCTCGCGCCTCCGCCCAGATGCCAAGAGCTTTGGGACCCGAATGGATCGCGGTCGCTCCAGCGGCGTCGACAGCCAGCACCTGCCGGTATTCGGGATAGGCACCGGTGCGCTTCAATATGGCAATCGCCTCCGCCGCGGACGCGCCGCGCGCCAGCAATTCGAGACCGCGCAGTCCAAGCGTAGGATCGGTGACGTTCTGGCTGGCAATGGCCCCGGCGCCCGCCTGCGCATAGGCGCAGCGCGCCGCAACAGCAGGCGACGAGGAGGACACCGCGACCCCGAACATGCCGGTGCGGCCGCACCGCGCGACAATGGAAAAGGTCATCGCAATCAGTCCGGAATGACGGCGGTGCCGTCGATCTCGACCAGCCAGTCCGGCCGCGCCAGGGCCTGCACGACAAGGCCGGTCGAGACGGGATGCACGCCTCTGATATACGCGCCCATGGTACGGTAGACCGCCTCACGATGGCGCACATCGGTGATGTAGACCACCACCTTGACCAGGTGCTCCATGGTGCCGCCGCACTCCTCGATCAGCTGGCGGATGTTCTGCATGACCTTGTGTGTCTGCTCGACCGGATCATGGCTGTCGATGTTCTTGGCCGTGTCGAGGTCCTGCGGACATTGGCCGCGCAGATAGACGGTCCTGCCGCCCCGCGTAACGACCGCCTGGCACAGATCATTGTCGAGCTTCTGCTCGGGATAAGTGTCCTTGGTGTTGAACTTTCGAATTCTTGTATGCGCCATCTTGGTCTCCGTCGGATCAGGCTCGAGGTCGGGGCATCCCGTTTGAGGTGCCGTGTCTATGCCACCTTGGTCTCGCGCTTCGCGGACGCATGGTAGGCTAGGTATTTGCGCTGCGTGGAAATATGGTCGGCCACATGCTGCGCGTCGTGCCAGACGCCCCAGATGAAGCTCGACCCCCTGCGCGATTGCCAAGGCAGTCCGAGGAAATAGATGCCGGGCTCGGTCGACACACCGCGCTGGTGCTTCGGCTTGCCCCTTTCGTCGAACACATCGACCTTCAGCCAGTTGTAGTCGACGGTGAATCCCGTCGCCCAGATGATCGAACCTATCCCGGCTTCCGACAGGTTCAGCTCGAGAATGGGATCGGTCATGCATCGCGGGTCCGGGCCGATCTTGCGGGCCTCGGGCTCTGGGGGAAGGTCGAGGCCGTTGCGGGCGACATAGGCATCTGCCTCGTCCAGAACCGACATGTAATTCGCATCGCCGCGCGCGATATTCTTGGCCAGATCGGGTGCGAAAATCATCACACCGTGCCTGTAGGATTCGGTCCGGCCAACCAGCGTCATCCCTTGCGCGGCAAGGCGCCGGAAGTCGATCGTCTGGCCGCCACGCGCGCCGCTGACCGCGATGGTGACATGTTCGGTGCCGGGCGCAGGCGCCTGCGCGTCCCACTTGCCCAAAACCCCCAGCCACCAGCAGAAGTCACGTTCGCGATAGGCCCGCGGCGGCCGATCGTGCGGCCCGACCGAGAGATAAACCCGCCGTCCCGCACGCTGGAGTTCGTCGGCGATCTGCACCCCCGAAGACCCGGAGCCGACCACCAGCACCGCGCCTGCGGGCAGTTGGCCGGGATTGCGATAGGCGCTGGAATGTATCTGCATAGGTCCGGCGTCCCCGGGAACGACGGCCGGGATGACCGGATGCTGGAAAGCGCCGGTGGCGGCAACCACGCTCCTGGCTTCGATCACGCCATCCGAGGTTTCGATCCGGAAGCCGGGACGGCCGACAAGCCTTTCCACTTTCCTGACCTCCACGCCGCAGCGGATGGGGGCAGCGATCATGTCGGCGTAAGCGACAAAATAGTCGGCGACCTTCTCCTTGCCGATAAAGGCATCCGGACCGGCATTGGGAAATTCCATGCCGGGAAAACGGTCATGCCAGGCGGGACCATTGGCAACCAGCGAGTCCCATCTCTCGCTACGCCAGCGTTCGGCGATGCGGTCCCGCTCCAGCACGAGATGGGGCACGCCGCACTTGCTCAGATGCTCGCTCATCGCCAGCCCCGCCTGGCCGCCGCCAACAACAAGCGTGTCTACTGTTTCGACTGGCATTCAGCGGCCCTTTCTGGCTCTCCCCGAGAGTTTCTGCGCATGCGGCGGAGGTCTGATCGTTGGTTTACTGGAGGGACCGGGCAGCGAAAATTACGATTTCATGTGGCAGTGGTTAGCTTGTTCCTAAATGCTGAATTGGCCGCGCGCAGACGGCTACGCCAGTATTGCCATAGCCGCCTTTTCGCCAATCATCATGGATGGCGCATTGGTGTTGCCACCGATCAATGTCGGCATGACGGAGGCATCAGCGACGCGCAGATTGTCGAAACCGCGCACCTTGAGACCGGCGGGATCAACCACCGCCATGGCGTCGTTGCCCATCCTGGCCGTGCCAACCGGATGATAGACGGTAAGAGCCTCGGCACGCAGATAGGCGAGAATCTCGTCATCGGTGTTCACGTTGGGCCCAGGCAGGATTTCCGGTCCGCGGATGCCGCCGAAAACCGGCGAAGCCAGGATCGAACGCGCGACCTTTATGCCCTCGACGAGGGTCAGGGCATCCTGTTCGTCACTGAAGAAGCGATGGTCTATGAGCATATTGCGGCGGGTGCCGTCGCGTTGAAGCGTGATTTCGCCGACGCTCCCGGGTCTCAACACACAGGTGTGCACGGCATAGCCGTGGCCATATTCGACGAGCCGACCGCGATGGCTGCGATAGCCCGGCACGAAGTGGAACTGAATGTCGGGTATGCTCCCGGCATACTTCGTCCTGGCAAAGCCGCCGGCTTCGACATAGTTGGTCGTCAGCATGCCTTTGCGCCGGGCGAAATACTGGAACGGCGCCGCCAGCATCGCCGGAAGATTGGCAAGTGAAAGGCCGAGCGTCTTGCGGCTGTTCGATCGCACCGTGATCATGCCATCGACATGGTCGCGCAAGTTCTTACCGACGCCTGGCAGGTTCGCGACCGGTTCAATCCCCGCTGCTTTCAGCTCCCCGGCCGGGCCGACGCCGGAAGCAAGCAGAATGCGCGGCGATCCGATCGCACCCGCGCTGAGGACGACCTCCGCTCGGCACCCCAACCGTTGGGTTGCGCCTTCCCTGATCACGTTGACGCCGGTGACGCGCTCGCGTTCAATCGCCAGATCAAGAACCTCGACGCCTGACAATATCCGTAGATTCGAGCGGCCGAGAATCGGCCGGACAAAGGCGCTGTAGGCCGAGAAGCGCTCGCCTCTGTTCTGGGTGACGTTGTAGATGCCGAGGCCGAGTTGGCCACCGGCATTGAAGTCGCGGTTCTCGGGCAGGCCTACGCCTCTGCCCGCCTCAACCCACAGGCTGGATACCACGTTGGGATCGCGCGGATTGTCGACCAGCAATTCGCCGTCGAATCCGTGATAGGCGGGGCTCTGCAACAGGCAGTTCCGCTCCAATTTCTTGAAGACGGGCAGGACATCGGCATAGGACCACCCGGCACAGCCAAGCGCTGCCCATTCATCGTAGTCCTGCGCGGCGCCACGAATATAGACCATCGAGTTGATCGAACTCGACCCGCCAAGAACCTTGCCCCGGTTGACCGGTATGCGGCGGTTGTTGAGCAGCGGCTGCGGCACGCCCTTGTAGCCGTAGTCGAAGTTCGGATTGCCGTAGAGCGAGAGAATGCCGGCCGGCACGCGCACCCTGGTGCGGTCGTCGCTGCCGCCCGCCTCGATCAGGCAGACACGAACTGCCGGGTCTGCGCTCAGCCTGTTTGCCAAGACACAGCCGGCCGAGCCCGCGCCAATGACGATATAGTCAAATTCCGCCGCCTCGATGCTCATGCCTTGCCCGTTTCATCATCCACACCGAAGACTGCCGATGTCTGTTTCATGCATGTCGTCTGCCCAAAACCGAGGTCACTTTTGAGCGACATGCATTAGTGCTCGTCGTCTTCGTCGTTCTTCAGGAGCTCGAGGATCTCCCGCTTCATGGCGATGAAGTTCGGCTCCATGACCAGATCCATGCTGCGTGGACGCGGGAGGCCTACGCGGATTTCCTTCTTGATCTGACCGGGCCGGCCGGACATGACGAGCACCCTGTCCGCCAGCAGGATCGCTTCGTCGATGTCATGGGTAACGAACAGGACCGTCTTCTTGGAATGATCCCAGATCCTCAGCAAAAGCTTCTGCATGCTGTGACGGGTTTGGCTGTCGAGCGCTCCAAAAGGCTCATCCATCAGCAGCACGTCCGGATCATTGGCGAGCGCGCGCGCAATCGCAACGCGCTGCTTCATGCCGCCCGACAGCTGAGACGGGTAATGGTTGGCGAACTTTGCCAGACCGACCTCGTGGAGAAAATGCTCGACAATGACCCTGCGCTCGGCCGGCGCAATGCCCTTCCGCTTCGGGCCATATTCGACGTTCTGCGCCACCGTAAGCCAGGGAAACAGCGTATATGCCTGAAACACCATGCCGCGATCCGGGCCCGGCTCGGTAACAGGCTTGCCGCCGACTACGATCATGCCGCCGGTCCGCTCCTCAAGACCGGCGACGAGATAAAGCAGGCTCGACTTGCCGCAGCCGGATGGGCCGACGATCACACAGAATTCGTTGGGCACGACGTGAAAGGAAATGCCATCCAGCGCCAGCACCGCATTGTCACCCTTGCCGTAGCGCAGGACCACATTGTCGATGCCTATGTCGGAACTCTTTGGTTTCGTCGTAAGATTCAGGGCGTCCATGTGTGCGTGTTCCTCAATTGGCCCAGGGAGCGACGAGGCGGCGGATGCCCCGGAACAATTGGTCGGTGCAAAGACCAAGGATGCCGATCATGGCGATGGCCATGAAGATCACGTCGACCTGAAAGCCGCGCATGGCTTTGAGCGAGATGTAGCCAAGTCCGCTGCGGGCGGCGACGAGTTCGGCCACGACGAGATAGGTCCAGGCCCAGCCCATGGTGACGCGCAGCACATCCAGCACGCTCGGAAGCGTGGCCGGAAAGACGATGTGGAAGACCGTGTCGCCTCGTTTCGTGCCGAGCGTATAGGCTGCGTTGACAAGGTCGCGCTGGACGCTGCGAGCGCTGTCGGCGATCATGACGAGCTGCTGGAAGAAGACGCCGAAGACGATGACGGCAACGCGCTGCTCGATGCCGATGCCGATCCACAGGATGAAAAGCGGCACGAAGGACGTCACCGGCAGATAGCGTATGAAATTGACCAACGGTTCGAGAACGGCCTGGACGATGCGATAGGTGCCCATCGTCAATCCAAGCGGCACCGCAACGATGCTCGAAAGGACGAAGCCGATCAACACCACCTGGACGCTGGCGAAAACATGCTCCCACAACGACCCGTCAAGCGCCATGCTGATGGTGGTGGACAACACGGATTCGGGGCGAGGCAGGAACATTTCCTTGACCGCTCCGGAATAGGTCAGCGCGAACCAGCCGCCGATGACGGCGATCCAGACCATGAAGCCGAGCGTAATGGAGAGAGAGCGCGGCACAGCCCGAAACGGTGTGGCGATGACTTTCAGGACGGATCGACCGGCCTGACCTTCTTCAACTCTCGCGGTCACGCCATTGCTGACCAGAGAGCTCGTGTTCGGTGCTAGTGTCACGGGATACCCTTTTGGGCCGCTTGGACCGGAGGCGCGAGGTCCGCCTCCGGTTCAGCCAAATCACTTTGCAAGGTCAAATTACTTCGCAGGCCAAGCTACTTTGCAAGGCCAAGCTACTTCCAAGGCCAAGCTACTTTCCAAGGCCAAGCTACTTCCCAAGGAAGGACGTATCGACGAGGTCGTCATACTTGACGTCCATTTTGAGCTTGCCGAAGCCGCCCCAGATATCGCCGCCCAGCTTGATCAGCTTGCCGGCTTCGCCAGTCTCGCCACCGGCGAAGAATTCGGCATTGCGCTGCTTACCGTAGAAGTTCACGCCAGCGGCCGAGGAAGCGAAGTCCTTCGGATCCTTCAGCCAGCCGCCGACGCCTTTGGCCATCACCTCATACGCCTTCTCAGGATTCTCCTTGATGAACTCGTTGGCCTTGTAGAGGCCCTTCACCAGCGCCTCGACATCTCCGGGGTTCTTCGTGATGTAGTCGCAGTTGAGCGCCACCACATCGACGATCAAGCCGGGTGTCCTGGAGGAGTCGATCAGCACCTGTCCCTTGTTTTCCTTCTTGGCCAGCGTCAGATGCGGTTCCCAGGTGACGGCAACGGGAATGCGGTCGGCCATGAAGGCGGCAGCGGCATCGTCTGCCGTCATGTTGGTGATCTTCACATCGGCCTGGGTGAGACCGGCCTGCTTGAGCAGGATATTGAACCAGAACTGCGACACTGAACCCTCGTTCAGCGCTACGTCCATGCCTTTGAGGTCGGCGATGCTCTTGACCCCGCTGGGCGCGAGCACGCCATCGCCGCCATGGCTGTCATCCAGCGCATAGACCGACTTGAAGCAAACATCCTTCGAACGATACTTCATGATCTCGTCGACGGTCGATGCGCTGCCGTCGAGCTCGCCGGCGGCAACAGCCGCCATATACAGCGATGCTTCCTCGATGATTTCAAGCGAGACATCGAGCCCACCTTCCTTGAAGTAGCCCATGTCACGGGCAAGGAAGAGCGGTCCGTACCCCACCCAGGTCGTCATGCCCAGTTTCAAGCTGCCAGCTTCGGCGTGGAGGCTCACCGATATGGCGCTGAGCGCAATGCCGGCCACCAGCGCGGCCCGGCGAAACTTCGAGATTATTGTCGTCATCACGTTCCCCTGTTTTCTGAAGTCGAGCGTTATCCCGGCCCGAACGAAACCCGCTCCGGAGGCATCGCCGAAGCCTGTCGCCTGACGTTCTTTTCTTGTTTTCTTTCAGCCGATGGCGGAGCAAAGCACGTTGGGTGCGCTGCACAAATTATGATTTTCAGTAGTTCGGCTTAGGCTGGACCTAACCAGACTGCGTTGCGTCTGCGCCATCGCGATTTCGCCCTCAGCAAGCTGCACCATTTCTTCTTTCCTCGGCCGGCCCGGGGCCACACCATTTTACGCGCCATTTATTGGCCGGGGCTGAGAGACGGGGAACTGGAGCCGAGCCATCGCGGGCTGCGGCCTAAAACGAACGGGTTGCAGTTCGGCGATTTCGCCATTCTGGCAGATCCGTCCGGACGGCTGATCCGTCTTTTCGGAATCGAGCCACCTGGCCTGACAAGCGCGCTGGCGCTGTCGGATTGGGTTGTCCAATTTGTCGGAAAGACGAACTTCTTCTTGCTTTAGCCCTTGACCGCCCCAGCGGTCATGGATCCCGATATCTGCCGATACATCACAAGACCCAGCAATGCCGGCGGCAAGGCGCCCAGCATCATGACGGCGGAAGCGGTTCCCCATTTTACGCCACCGCCGCTCGCGGCGAAGAAGAAGGATGCGCCGACCGTCATCGGCACGGCACGACTGGTTGTCAGCATGAGGCCGAAGAGGAATTCGTTCCAGGCGGTGATGAAGCCGAAGATGAAGGTTGTGACGAGCGCCGGTCGGATGACGGGCCGGACGATCATCATCATCACCTGCAAGGAACTTGCGCCATCGACTTTCGCCGCCTCGTCGAGTTCGACTGGTACATCTGAAATCGCGTTTACCAGGATGACGAGTGCAAGCGGCGCGTTGACGATGGTCAGGATGAGCCCGAGCCCGATCCGCGTATCGAGCAGGCCCAGCCACTGGTACATCATGTAAAGCGGGATCGCGAAGATGATCAGCGGCACGGCGCGAAGATTGATGACGATCGGCAGGACCAAGCGCTTTCCCGCCTCGCTGCGCGCGATCGCATAGGCAGCCGGGAACGCGAGCACGATCGCAAGGCCGGTTCCGATCAGCGCCGCCACGGTGCTGTTCAGCAGATAGGCATAGATGTTGAAGCGGCTGGTCTGCGTCAGGACCTCCAGATAGTTGTCGAGCGTCGGCTGGCTGATCCACAAACCGGGGTTCGTCGAAAGCTCGCGCTGGCTTTTGAGCGATGTGATCAGCGTCACGATAATGGGGAAATTCATCGCCAGCACGGCGATGGCAAAAACGATCCAGCGCAGTGCCCCGGCCATCGTCAACGCTTCCTGCGGCCGGCAAGCCGGTTAAGGCAGTGGAGAACGATGAACGACGCCATGAACAGGACAACCGAGGCGGCGACCGCCTTGCCAATAGCCCCTTCCTTGAAGAAGGCTTGGTAGATGTAGATCGACAAGGACGTCGTTGAACCTCCTGCACCACTGCCGGTCAATGCATAGACATTGTCGAACACCCGGAAACCGTCGATGAAACGGATGAAAAACGCGATGACCAGCGTCGGCTTCATCAATGGCAGGTCGATCCACCGGACGATCTCAAACGGTGATGCGCCATCGAGCGAGGAGGCTTCGCGCACGTCGAGCGGTATGGCCGAATAGGCCATGTAGAAGAGCAGGAAGGCGAAAGGCGTCCATTGCAGCGTCTCCACGACGACAAGGGTGCGGAAGGCATTGTTGATGTCGAGGAAGGCCGGGCTGTCACCGAACCATTCGAAGAGATAGTAGGGGACGGGGCCCGCAAATTCATGCAGCACCAGCCGGTACATGAGACCGACCATGGCCGGCGCGACCATCAGCGGCAGCATCAACGGCGCCATCAGGACTGGTCGCTTGCTCAGAAGCGGTGCCAGGAAGATGGCAAGGAAAAGACCGATCAGACATTCCGCTGATGCGGTAAGAATACCGAAGCGCAGAGAGAACCAGGCCGAGCTCCAGAATTCGCGGTCGTTCAACACCGCGACATAGTTGCTGAAACCGCTCAACACCGGACTGCGCAGCGTCTCGAATGTGACGGCCGAAATGGAATAAATCAGATTGACGATCGCCGGAAAGCCGAGGAACAGCAGCAGGAAGCCGACCAGCGGCGTCAGATACATCCTGCCTTCGGCACGTGTCACAAGGGCCATGTCGATCCGCCAAACGCGCCGGACGCCGAGCTCGACCCGGCGTCCGGCAAATGGTTCATTTCTTGAGAAGGTCCTGCATGCCCGCCTTGGTGTGGGCGAGCGCATCCTCGAGGCTCTGCTGGCCGGACCAGTAGCCGGTAAACTCCTTTGCCTGCAGCTCATAGACCGGGAGCGCACTCGCGGACGTCGCACCGGTCATGACATAGCCGTACTTGCTGGCGAATTCGCCGAGCTTGACGAGATCGGGACGTTCCTTCGCAACCTTGGCGACGACATCGGGAGACAATGCCGGCGAACCGCCGCTGCGCGCATAGAGCAAGGCCGCATCCTCGGTGGCGAGCCACTTCAGGAACTTGACGGCGCCTTCCTTGTTCTTGGCGTTCTTGTTGAGGCCCAAACCAAGGCCGTGGATATGATCGGCGCGTCCGTCGGGACCTGCCGGCGGCGCGACGATCCCGGTCACCTCGGCGACCGCCGGAGATTTTTCGGTGCTGGTCAGATCCGCCGCCGCGGCATTCCACTGCAGTGCCGTCGCGGCCTGACCGGATGCGAAGGCCGCGTTGGTTTCCGCATATTCGTAGCTCAGCGAATCCTTGGGCGATGACCCGGCATCATAGAGTTTCTTGTAGAGCTCGAGGCCGGTCTTGTAGGCATCGGAATCCACCGTGACATTGCCGTTCTTGTCCATCCAGTCGCCGCCGTAGGAGCGCGGCAGGGACTGGAAGACCATCATGTTGAACAGCAGGTTCTTCATCTGCAGGACCGTGCCGTAGCGCACCGGGCTGTCGGGGTTCACCTGCTTGGTGAAATAGAGGGCGGTGGCCGCCCAGTCGTCCCAGGTCCAGCTGTCCGGGTCCTTCGGCTGCAGCGGCTTGCCGAGATATTTCTGGGCGATTTCACCATAGGTCTTCTTGGCGGCGTCATCCCTGCTCAAGGCGTCGACGAGATCCTTGCGGTAGTACATGAAGTGCAGCGAAAGGTCGGTCGGCACGCCGTATTGCTTGCCGTCGAACTGCATCGTCTTGAGAACGGATTCGCCGAAAACCTTGGCCGCATCCGCGCCAAGATCGACCGGCTCCATATAGGGCGCGTAGCGACCGAGCGAGTAGGTGGCGACGAGATTCACGTCGAAGGCGTTGGATCCGGCCGCCATGTCGGCCTGCAGCTTGTCGTAAAAGCCTTCGCGGTTGAAGAACAGCAGCTCCACCTTGTCGGCATCGCTTGCCTGCTTGTTATAGGTTTCCACGGTTGCCCGCAGTGCGGTTTCCTCGGACCCGCCAGGCCAGCCGAGCACGGTCACGGTTGCGTTGGCAAAGGTCGGCAAAGCTGTCCCCGCGAGGAGGGTGGCCATAAGCGCAAAAGACGTCCTGCTCAATTTCATGATCGTTCCCTTCTTTTTTGATGATTTTTGCATGGCATGACCGGCGGCGCCGCTACTTTGCCCATTCGGCAAGATCGGCAACACCGATGACGCCGGCGTGGCCCGCGAGCTTCGCCGCAACGAGATTGGAGGAAAGGCGCGGTGGAACCTCGCCCAGATGCGCGCGCACCCGGTCGAGATAGCCATCGGCAAGACCGATGCTGCCGCCGATGACGATCGATTTCGGATCGAACATCAT
>NZ_RZPB01001390.1:0-692 GCF_003998535.1 Mesorhizobium sp. M7A.F.Ca.AU.002.02.1.1
GCCGGGCGCGCTTCGCGGCGTCCAGTCGAAAGTGCTGATCGTCCGATCAACAGCACCGATAGGATCGCGATCACGCTTTTCTTACCTGTCATCGATCTCGCACCGCATTGCCGGCGCGCGGTGCCGGTTTCATAGTGACGTCCAGACGGTTTGCGGAGGCTGATCATGCGACCTGTGACGGCAATCACGTTGCTTTGGTTGATCTGGGCAGGAAGCTGGGCCGTCGCCGCTTTGTGGTCCGACCCTGCCCAGAAGCGCGCCGGGTTCAAGGCGGAGGCCCGCTATCGGGGTCTCTGGATAGCCGGCGCGGTGCTGCTGTTCATTCCGGCGCACGGCTATGAAGGCCGGCTCAGGCTGTGGATGCCTGATCTCCCCGAAGCCTGGATCTGTGTCGCCCTGATCGCCATCGGCATCGCCTTTGCCTGGTGGGCGCGCCTGCATCTCGGCAGGCTGTGGTCGGGCACCATCACCGCCAAGGCCGGGCACCGTGTCGTCAACACCGGCCCGTATGGCCTTGTCCGGCATCCGATCTACACCGGATTGCTGCTGGCGATCCTCGCCACCATGGCAGCCAAGGGCACCATGTGGGGCATAGCCGGAACCGCGCTGCTCATCATCGGCATCGTGACGAAAGCCAGGCTGGAAGAAAATTTCCTGCGCGGCGAACTGGGCAGCGCCTATGACGACTATGC
>NZ_RZPB01001391.1:0-691 GCF_003998535.1 Mesorhizobium sp. M7A.F.Ca.AU.002.02.1.1
CCCTTGGACCGCGCGGCCTGGATGTAAAGGTTGCCTTTCACCGACTGATATTCGGCCTTGTAGACGAGCGTGAAGGAGCTGAAATAGAAGGTCGTAAGCGTGATAATGGGCAGGATCATGTGGATGAGATGTTGCCCAGCGCCCCGTGACCACGGCGACCATCCGGTCGTCGGCAGCCAGCGTAGCTGAACCGAAAACAGGTAGATCAGCAGCAGTCCGAGAAAGAAATTCGGTACAGTGATGCCAACGATGCTTATGGCGGCGGTGAGCCGGTCCACCAGCTTTTTCATGAACGTAGCCGAATTGATTAGCGTGGCCCCCAGGAATGCGATGAGGATCGCCCAGGATGCCAGCTCGAGCGTTAGAGGAAGAGCATCCGCGATCATTTGCGCGACAGGCTGCTGGGTGGAGTAGGATCGACCCAGGTCGCCCGACAATGCCGCGCTGATCCAGTTCCAGTAACGCGACAGGATGGGCTGGTCGAAGCCCAGCTTCGCGTTGAGATCGGCAATCGATTGAGGGGACGCGTTCTCTCCCAGCATGATCGCCGCCGGTGTCCCCAGAAAGGACGTAACCGACGTGAACAGCAGAAAGGTCAGAACGATAACGTTCGGAACCATGATCGCTATGCGGGAAAGTACAAGCGCAAGCATTTCTGACCTCAGTGCATCGCGAGGGGATTGAACGAACG
>NZ_RZPB01001392.1:0-689 GCF_003998535.1 Mesorhizobium sp. M7A.F.Ca.AU.002.02.1.1
AAACGATGGCACCGTTGCCTTCAGCGCCAATGGCACCGATCCAATCGTCACCTTCGCGGCTGCCGATGGCGACGGCTACGAATCCTATGCCCCGGCGCTGCCGCTGCTGTCGCTGGCGGCCACCCGTGATAAAAAATCCGGCGACTGATTATTCCGCTGCGGCCCGCGCGCCGGCCTTCGCTGCGGCGTGCAGCCGAACCGCATCGCCGAAGGCACGGAATATTTTCACCGAATTGCTGTCCGACTTGACCCAGTATTCCGGATGCCATTGCACGCCGACGGCGAAGGCGCGGGCGTCCCGCACCGAAACCGCCTCGACCGTGCCGTCGGTGGCGACGGCCTCGACCTGCAGCTTCGAACCGAGCCGGTCGATCGCCTGGCGGTGCAACGAATTGACCTTGATGTCGCCGGCACCGAACACACCGGCCAGGCAACTGTCAGGTTTGATCGAAATGGTCTGGTGGATGGCGAAGCGTTCGTCCTGCTTCTCGCTCACCGGCGCGCGGTGATCGAGCGAACCCTCGCGCTCCTGGATCTCGGTGCCGAGCGTGCCGCCCAACGCCACGTTCAGTTCCTGGATGCCGCGGCAGATGGCGAGCAGCGGCACGCCGCGTTCGATCGCCCGGCGGATCAGCGGCAGCGTCGTGGCGTCGCGCGCCGGATCATAGGGGCCATTGGCTTCACTGGCT
>NZ_RZPB01001393.1:0-688 GCF_003998535.1 Mesorhizobium sp. M7A.F.Ca.AU.002.02.1.1
CGGCGGCAAACTGGTCGCGGCCTATCCCGCAACCATCGGCTCGTCGGATACGCCGTCACCGTCCGGCATACACACGGTGTCGCGCGTGGCGCTCGATCCGAACTACACCTACAATCCCAGCATCAATTTCAAGCAGGGTCAAAACGACAAGGTCCTGACCATTCCGCCGGGCCCGAACGGTCCCGTCGGTTCGGTCTGGATCGCCCTGGATAAGCCGACCTACGGCATCCACGGCACGCCCGATCCGTCGAAGATCGGCAAGACCGAGAGCCATGGCTGCGTACGCCTGACCAACTGGGATGCGCGGGAGCTGGCCAAATTGGTTTCGCCGGGCGTGACGGTGGAGTTTGTCGGCGGGCCCTCAGCCGATAACCTTGCGCAGCAGTGAACCGCGAAGCGCGGCGGCATAGACCAACTGCACGACCAGGATGAAGCCGACGCCGAGCAAGGGACTGACAAGCGAGAGTGCGGCGCCGACCGCCCACAGGATCTGTGCCTTGATGATGCGCAGATAGACCGTGCGTTTGGTTTCCGCATCGACATCCTCTGCTACGAAGCCGCTTTTCTCCGCATAACGCCAGCTCGCGAACAGCGTGACGCCGAGCGCCAGCAGATTGAGCCAGTAGACCAGCACCGCGGTTCTGAACTCGAGGAAGTCGGCCAGAAGATCGGTCGAGAAGGGCAGCAA
>NZ_RZPB01001394.1:0-683 GCF_003998535.1 Mesorhizobium sp. M7A.F.Ca.AU.002.02.1.1
ATCTGGACCTGCTCTACGGCTTGCCGCACCAGACCAGGGAGAGCGTCTCCTCAACCGTCGCGCAGGCACTGACCCTGGAACCGGATCGGATGGCGTTGTTTGGCTACGCGCATGTACCCTGGTTCAAGAAGCATCAGACGATGATCGACGAGGCATGGTTGCCTGGTCCGGCACAGCGCCTTGCTCAATCACAACTGGCCGCGTGTCTTATGCTGAACGCGGGGTATGAGCCCGTCGGCTTCGACCATTTCGCCAAGCCCAACGATGCGTTGGCTGTAGCGGCCCGAACCGGCTGCTTGCGCCGGAATTTCCAAGGCTATACCGAGGATCGCTGCGAAACCTTGATCGGCCTCGGCCCATCGTCCATCAGTCAATTTCGCCAAGGCTATGTGCAGAATATGCCATCGAACACGGAGTATGGACGCATGGTCTCAGACGGTGGGCTGGCGGCTGTCCGCGGCATCGCGCTTTCCGACGACGACCGCGTCCGCGGCTGGATCATCGAGAGGCTGATGTGTGATTTCGCCTTCTCAGCCATCGAGCTGGTGGAGCGTTTTGGCAAAGCCGGCCAGAGGCTTCTGCTGAAGGCAAGTTCCACGGCCCTTCATGATCCGGCGCGGTTGCTTGAACTTGATGGTGACCGCTTCGTCGTGCCGGCGGAAAGCCGGCCCTTTGTCAGAAGC
>NZ_RZPB01001395.1:0-681 GCF_003998535.1 Mesorhizobium sp. M7A.F.Ca.AU.002.02.1.1
CTACCGAGGTCAGCAGCGGCTTCAGCGCTTGCGCCGCGCGCAGGCCGCCGGAGACGCCGCCATAGCTGAAAATGGCGGCTGCCTTGTACTTCCATTCGCGCGAGAGATAGTCGATCGCGTTGACGATCGCCGGCGCCACGAAATAATTGTATTCCGGCGCCACGAAGACGAAGGCATCGGCGGCATCGATCGCCTTGGACCAGGCTTTGGTATGATCGTTCTGGTAGTTGCCAAGCCTTGGATGGTGCGGTTCGTCCAGCACCGGAAGCTTGAACGCATCGATGTCGGTCAGTACAGGCTCGAATTTCCCGTGCTCGCGCGCGAACCTCTCCAGCCACTCGGCAAAAATCGGTCCGGCGCGGCCTGGCCGCGTGCTGCCGATGATGATGTTCAACTGGTGCTTCAAGCTGGGCTCCTGCGGTGGCGGTATCCATTGGTGACTGCCACCTAGGGCATGCCGCTCGGGGCAACAAGAAGGCACCTCGCGGTAACCGGTCACATTCCGGAGAGTAGGGCCTTGCCGTTCGGTCACATGGACGCCTGCTTTGCGGCCCACTACATTGGGTCATCAGCGGAGCACAGCATGGACATCCAGCCCGCCCCCTTCATTCCCCCGGCGCCGAAGCCGCGCACGACGCCGCCCTCGACGCTAGAGATGATCCGCATCGTCTACCGCAACCC
>NZ_RZPB01001396.1:0-680 GCF_003998535.1 Mesorhizobium sp. M7A.F.Ca.AU.002.02.1.1
GATATGCGGCGACTCGAAAGTTTCCTCCAGCCAGGCGCGGGGTGAGGACAGCAGCAGCCGGCCCGTATCGAGCGCTCCGGACATGCCCTTCTTGCGCCACAGGTTCCACGCCGTGCCGGCAAGCGCGCGGGCACTCATCGGCGAACCCAGCAGCCGGAACAGGTGTTCGGCCTCCGCCGGGAAGGCGGCGACCAGCCTGCGCCATGTGGCGGCGTCGGCGGCTGAGAAGGCGGCGATGCGCGCGGCGGTCTTTTCCAGATCGTTGCTGACGCCGAACCAGCGCCCGTCAGGGAATGCGCTGGCGAAACAGTCGGCGACCGGGGCGAACTCCAGCCCCTGCGCTTTCAATTCATTTGCATATTTCCGGTGGAAGGCCGAGCCGGCGAAGAGGCTGAGATTCATCGCGCCGAAATCGTGGCGGAAGCCGGGAAGGGTGAATTCGCGCGTCTGGACGGCGCCGCCGATTGCCGCGCCGCGCTCGAAAACCCCTGTTTTCCAGCCTTTGAGCGCCAAATGCGCAGCGCATGCCAGACTGTTGTGGCCCGCCCCGACAAAGATGGCGTCGAACTCGCTCACGCCCCGTCCCCATTTCCTTTATGCTTAAAGATAATTGCAGATGCATATGTTTTCGTCTAGTAGGATATTAAGGGCCGAGACGAGCCTTGATCATCACACGAAAG
>NZ_RZPB01001397.1:0-676 GCF_003998535.1 Mesorhizobium sp. M7A.F.Ca.AU.002.02.1.1
GGCGTCAGCAGGTTGAGCAACGGCACGGCGAGGAAAGCGGCGATGAGCAGCCCGGCGAGAAACACTGTGCCGGCATAGTGCCTGCGCAAGGCCTTGGCCTCGTCTTCGCCGCGAAAGCGCATGGCGGCGAATTCGAAGAACTCGCGCCCGAGCAGATAGCCGTTGACGATGAAGAAGGCGGCTATGTTGACGCCCGGCACCAAGAGAAGCAGCAGCGCGACGATGTTGCCGAGAATGACGACACCGAGGAATCGCGCCGACAGCACCAGCGAGCGCAGCGCCGGCATGGCGCGGCCGGTCGGATCGCCGGGATAGTCGGTGCGCTCGACCACTTCGGCGATATCGTCGAGGAACAGGCCAGCGACAACAGCCGTCACCGGCGCGATGAGCAACGCCATGCCGAAGGCAAGCGCTATTGCCGCGATGATGCCGCCGAGCCACCCGGCCCAGGACGGCATGCCGGGCAACAGCGTCTGCAGCCACGGCAGCGCCAGCCACTCGACGAGGCTGGTCAGGCCGAACCACAGAGCCACCAGTGCCAGCACGGTCAAGCCCAGCGTCTTGACGAACACGGCCCGGAAGGGAGGCGAAATCAGCTCGAGGGCCGCAGCGCGGGCAGCGTCGAAAATCACCTTGTCACACCCCCGGCTAGCGGACGCCGCCTAAAAGCCGGATG
>NZ_RZPB01001398.1:0-675 GCF_003998535.1 Mesorhizobium sp. M7A.F.Ca.AU.002.02.1.1
GCCGCGAGGTGATGGCGAGGCCGAGGCCGGTCCCCTCGTGCCGCCGCGTCGATGAAGTGTCGACCTGGCTGAATTTCTCGAAGACCAGTTTCAGTTTTTCCTCGGGGATACCGATGCCCGTATCGGTGACCGAAATGGTGAGCTTCGTTCCGGCTGGAGCCCTCTCGCCGGTGACGTCGACCAGCACATGGCCCTCATCGGTGAATTTCACCGCATTGCCGAGCAGGTTGGTGACGATCTGCCTGATGCGGCCGACATCGCCGATGAATAGGCTCTCGAGCCGAGGCTCGACACGTACGATCAGCTCGAGGTCCTTCTCCTTGGCGCGCGTCGACACCAGCGTCGCCACGTCCTCGATCGCCTCGGCCAGATTGAAGGGCGCCGGATCGAGCACCAACTGACCGGCATCGATCTTGGAGAAATCCAGTATGTCGTTGATGATGGTGAGCAGCGCATTGCCCGACTTCACGATGATGTCGGTAAACGTCTTCTGCTTCGGGTCGAGGTCCGATTTGGCCAGCAGTTCGGCCATGCCGAGCACGCCGTTCATCGGCGTGCGTATCTCATGGCTCATATTGGCGAGGAATTCCGACTTGGCGCGGTCGGCGAGCACGGCGCGCTGACGCGCCTCGCGCAGTTCGGCCTCCCGCATCTTCAGCTCGGTGATGTCGGTGG
>NZ_RZPB01001399.1:0-665 GCF_003998535.1 Mesorhizobium sp. M7A.F.Ca.AU.002.02.1.1
GGTGCTGCCTGTTCGGCCGGCGCCTGTTCGGCCTGCTGCTGCTGATCACGCTTCTTCCTGCGCGGCTGCTGTTCCTCGGCGGGAGCGGCCTGTTCGGCGGGCGCCTGCTCGGCCTGCTGCTGCTGGTCGCGCTTCTTCCGGCGTGGCTGCTGCTCCTCGGCGGGCTGCTCGCTCTGGGCAGGCGCGGCCTGCTGTTCAGGCTCGGCCTTCTTGCGCTCGTGTTTCTGTTCGGGTTCCGCCTGCTGCTTCTGCGCGCAGGCCTCGGCCGATTCGCCCTCGGCGCATGCTGCTTGCGCCAGGATGAATGGGGTTGCCGTGCGCTGGGCAAGACCGGACGCGACACTTCCCTGAAGCGGGAACGCGCCCAACGGCGCGGATGCCATCAACAGGCCAAGTGCGGTGCCTGCCAGAATCCGTGGTTGGCGTTTCATCGAAATTCTCCTTGTGGGGTCCCATCCTTGCCGAAACCGATCTTGTGCCGATTGGTTCCAGTCTGGCACGGATAGAGGCCGTACGGGGCGATTGACCGACCTTTTGAAGGCAACTTCATGTCATTCACCTGGCGATAGCCGCAATTGCGACCATTGCCGCGCTTGACCTTGCCCGCGGCCGGGGCCACATCCGGGAAATGGAAACGCCATTCTGGAAAACCAAGGCGCTGGAGG
>NZ_RZPB01000139.1:0-10591 GCF_003998535.1 Mesorhizobium sp. M7A.F.Ca.AU.002.02.1.1
GGCGCAAGGCTTTCGCAACCACATCGCCGCCGCCCGTGAAACGGGGCTGCCGCTGGTCATCCATTCGCGCGATGCCGATGCCGACATGGCTGATATTCTCGAGGACGAAACAGGGAAGGGCGCCTTCCCCTTCATCCTGCATTGCTTTTCTTCCGGGCGCCGGCTTGCCGAGGTGGGCGTCGCTCTCGGTGGCTACGTGTCGTTCTCGGGCATCCTGACCTTCAAGAATTCAGCTGAGTTGCGTGCCATTGCCGCCGATGTCCCGCATGCCCGATTGCTGGTCGAAACCGATGCGCCCTATCTGGCGCCCGTGCCGTTTCGCGGCAAACGCAACGAGCCCGCCTATGTCGCCCATACCGCCAAAGTGCTGGCCGAAACGATCGGGGTAAGCGAAGCTGAAATCGCCGATCTGACCACAGATAATTTCTTCCGGCTGTTCGGCAAGATGCCGCGGCCTGCAGAGCAAAGTGCCTGAACGATGACTGACCGGCTGCGCCTCACCATTCTCGGCTGCGGCTCGTCCCCAGGTACGCCGCGCATCACCGGCGATTGGGGCAATTGCGACCCCGACAACCCCAGGAACCGGCGCACCCGTGCCGCCGCGCTCGTCGAGCGGATTGCGGCGAACGGCAGCCGAACGACTGTCGTCATCGACACGGGGCCGGATTTTCGGCAGCAGATGCTGCTGGCCGGCGTCAAACGTGTCGATGCGGTCGTCTATACCCACCCGCATGCCGACCATATCCATGGCATCGACGATCTGCGCGGTTTCGTCCTCGATCAGCGCCAGCTCATCGACGTCCATGCCGACAGGGCGACGATGCTTCGGCTGCGGGAAGCGTTCGGATACTGTTTCGAGACGCCGCAAGGCAGTTCCTATCCGCCGATCGTCAGGCCGCATCTCATCGACCACACCAGGCCGGTGGTCGTCGAAGGAGAGGGGGGTACCCTCACCCTCGAGCCGCTGCCGCAGATCCACGGCGACATCGTATCGCTCGGTTTCCGCATTGGCGGTCTCGCCTATTGCCCCGACATCAGCGACTTTCCGGAACCCACCGCCGAACGGCTGGGCGACCTCGACGTGCTGATCATCGACGCGCTGCAGTACCGGACGCATCCAAGTCATCTGTCACTTGGCGAAGCGCTTGAATGGATCCAGCGGCTGGCGCCGATACATGCGGTGCTGACACATATGCACGTGCCGCTCGACTACGTCTCGGTGATGGCCGAGACACCAGCCAATGTCGAACCCGCCTATGACGGCATGGTTATAGAAATCCCTTATGAATCAGCACGATGCGAATAGAGCTTCATGAGGGCTTTCGGCTCCTTGGTGCAAATATCAGCAGCGTTCCGATCCGCTCGTAGCCCATCCGGGGATAAAGCAGCGCCCCGGCATGGGTTGCTGCCAGCACCGAGTACCTTGACCCGCGCGCGCGATCGTCGTGCAACATTTTCGATATCAAAGCCTGACCAATGCCGCGACGCCGGTGCGACGGCTCGACATACATGCTCGAACACCAGGTGGCTCCCACGGCATCCAGGCTGCGAACGCGCCCAACGATGTCGGCGCCGTCGATTGCCACATACTGGCGGAACGGCGCGGTGTCGCCGAGCAAATCGTCTGGGATCGGCTGCCTGCGGATGATCTTTCCCAACTGTGCCGCCCGTTCGGCCGTCTGCACGCGTTCGACCGAAGCAACCGATGGCGGGTTCGGAATCCGGTGCAATCGGTGGACGAAAAAGCCTTCGGTCCGCAGCAGCCGGTAGCCGAGAGCTTTGTAGGCGGTTCGTGTCGGCCCGTCCGGATCGTCGTTCGCGATCACAACGGAAATGGCAAAGCCCGGCCGCGCATGCTGCCGCACGACGGCATCGGTCTCTTGAGCGGCGACGTCATGGACGACCCATTCTTCGCCGCGGTAATCGCGAGGATTCTTGCGTTCGGCATCGCGCATCAGCCACAATGGTCCAACGCGGCTGGCCTCGTAAGGAAAGGTGCGGCTCCTATCAGCGCTGAAGCCATGCACGAACACTTCGATTGCCGCTTCGATCTCGCTGTTTGCCATCTTCATTTCAACAGCCTAGCGTTGGCGATCCGCTCAAGGCAATACGCCACAATCGGCTCAAGCCTATGAGAATCAGCGGCAATTTACAGTTCTTGGCCCATGCGTTAGTTCCATAATCTATCTTATGCGACTTTTGGATACGGCGAGCGGCATGGATGCGGCGGTCCCCGACTTCACTTTCCAGTTCCCTTGGAGGCTTCAGCCTGGAAACACGTGAGGCTTGGAAACATCCGCTCGATATTGTGAGCGCGCAGCCGTCGGCAGCGCGCTCGACTCTTTGTTCGAACGATCGGGTCAATCGGAGCGACTATTCCAGAATAACGGTGGCCTCCACCTCGAAAAGCATGGGATCGATTGCAAGCTTGGGAACGGGAACCAGAGTCTGCGCCGGCAGCGCCTCGCCGAACATGTCCTTGACGTTCCTGGTCAACACCTCGAGCTTGGACATGTCGTGGTCGACCACGAAGACCGTGAGCTTCGCCACCTGATCCGGCTTGGCGCCGATGCCCTCAAGCGCAGCATGCAAATTTGCGTAGGCCTGCTTCACCTGGACGGCGAAATCCGGTGACAAGGTTCCTGTGCTGTCTTGGCCGCCCTGCCCGGAGATGTAGGCGATCCGAGCTCCGAGCGGTGCGATTACGGCGGTGCTGTAGCCATTCGGCGACGGGTCGTAGAGTGCCTGTGGATTGACAATAGTCAGCTTGAACTCGTTCGCCGGCGACGCAGTGGGGACTGCAATGGTCATGATGATTAGCCCTCCGATAAGCAGATGCTTGATTGCGCGTGACATGGTTTTTCGCTTGGCTCCGCAGCCTGCGAGCAACCTACCCTGGCGCCTGCAGATTGAACTTTAACCTAATCGCTACGTGAATCGTGCGATGTACGAGTCATCGTATGGTACGTCGTACGAGTCAATCGCTCAAGATCGACATTTGTCGCGTTGCCGGTCAAAATCGATGTTCTGAAAAAGCGAGGACGACGGATGGTAGCCAAACGCAGCGGCGCCCGGAGCAAAGGGGATCAACGGATAAGCGTGTCGCTCCAGCCCGTGCAGCAAGCGAGCACCGAGCCGCCGCTGTCTCGAGAGCGTATCGTGGCGACCGCGGTGGAACTGCTGGACGCCCAGGGCATAGACGGATTGACAATGCGTCGGCTGGCCGATCGCCTCGGCTCGGGTGTGATGAGTCTATATTGGCACGTCGACAACAAGGAGGATGTCTTTGATCTAGCAGTCGATTCGGTGCTCGAACATCGCGGATCGCCTGAAACAGGTGAGTCTCCGGACTGGCGCGGAGACGTCGTTCATATGCTCGAAGACTGGCGCGCCAGAATGTTGCGCCATCCTTGGTCGGCATCGCTGTTGCCGCGCCGGGCGCTCGGTCGGAACATTCTCGGTCGCCTGGAAATGCTGAGCAAGACCTTGTCCAGAGCCGGTGTTGCGGACGCGGATCTGAACGCCGCGATATGGTCGCTCTGGAACTATGTGATGGGCGCCACCCTCACCCGGGCAAGCTTCGATCTCTCGGAAGAAGACAGGGCAGCCGCACAGCAGCGTCTTACACATCTCAGCGAACACTACCCGACAATCGAACGCTCTCGTCTGCTGTTGGACAACGATTGGGATGGCGCCTTCCGAAGAGGCCTCGACTTCCTGCTCGACGGCCTCTCGCCAAGATAGAATTCCGGCGCTCCGCCCGGAGCAGACCGGATGGCGCTGCTTTGCGCACGCGACGCAAGAGCTTCCCAGTCCACATCATCACGTTTGGCTCGCCGCCAAGGCGGCGCAGGCAGCGGGCAAGCCCCAGATGCTCGATCCCATCGCGGCGGTGGCTGGTGCGGCTGCATTGCAGCTGAATTGTTGCAGTTGGCGATGTCGTCGCCACGCATTGCCAACCGCTGGTCGGAATCCTCTCTGCAGTCGATCTTTTGCGCAAAACCTTTTTGGCCGACATGCGTTGTTTTCTCTCCAAGCCAAGGAGACGATCATGCAGATGAAGTCGGAAATAGCCGGTGAAGCGGCCAAGCAGCGCCATATCCAACGTGGCATCGATGCCAAGGACAAATCGAAAGGCGATGGGAAGCTTCAAGGCGCCATGCAGGCTGGCGCCCGCGAATATCCCGAGCCCCCCTTCCCTGAGCAACATCAGCCCAAACCGGGACATGAATGGGCCATAGAGCCGGCGCCGCTGTACGATGCGCCTTACTATCTCGGATCGAAAAAACTCAACCAAAAGGTAGCGCTCATCACGGGCGGCGATTCGGGCATCGGCCGCTCGGTGGCGGTGTTGTTCGCCCGCGAGGGCGCCGACGTCGCGATCGTCTATCTGGCCGAGGACAAGGACGCTGAAGAGACCAAATCCGCGGTGGAAAAGGAGGGACGACGCTGCCTCCTGGTCAAGGCCGATGTCAGCGAACGCAGCCACTGCCACAAGGCGGTCATGGAGACCGTTGAAAAATTCGGCCGCATCGACGTGCTGGTCAACAATGCTGCGTTCCAGATCCATTCCAGCGACTTCGGCGAGCTCACCGAAGAACATTTCGACACGACGTTGAAGACCAATCTTTACGGCTATTTTCATATGGCGCAGGAAGCGGTGCCGCACATGAAACCCGGTTCGGCGATCATCAACACCGGTTCGGTAACCGGTATCGACGGTTCAAAACAGCTGGTCGACTATTCGATGACCAAGGGCGGCATTCATGCTTTCACGCGGGCCCTGTCGGGCAATCTCATCGGCAAGGGCATAAGGGTGAATGCGGTAGCACCGGGTCCGGTGTGGACGCCGCTCAATCCGTCGGACAAGGAAGCTGACGACGTCTCGAAATTCGGCGCCGACACGCCAATGAAACGACCAGCGCAACCGGAAGAGCTCGCGCCGGCCTATGTGTTCCTCGCTTCGCCGCATTGCTCGAGCTACATCACCGGCGAAATCTTGCCCGTCGTCGGAGGGTACTGAGGATGGCCGAAACGAAGTCCGCAACGAAGGAGTAGGATGGATGGGCCGTCTGCTTTTCATGGTGGCGTTCGCTTGTGTAGCGTATCGCATCTACACGGAAACCGCAGGGTCTGCTCGGCATGTGCCGCAGGATGACGGTGAGGCGCTGCGCAAGCAATCAGCGGCACTGGGCGTCGACCCGTCTCGCTGACGGGATGGAACCTACCGGCAATCCGGCCGGCCGAGTTACCAGCCGGCCGGATTGCAGCCTTATTCGGCTGCCTGCAGGTTGATCTTGCTTTCCGCCATTTCGGTGAGCTTGCGATCTGTCGCCTGTTCTTCCTTGAGATTCTTGGCCAGCACATTGGCGCAGTCGGTGCGGCCAAGCTGCTTGGCCCAGGCGATGAGCGTGCCGTAGCGCGTCATCTCGTAGTGTTCGACGGCCTGCGCCGAAGCAATCAGCGCCGCGTCGAGAACCTCCTTGTCATCGACGTCACCGCTCACATCGTCGGCCTCCTCGAGAATGCCGTCGATTGCCGGACAGTTGACCTCCTTGGCCTTGACGCCATGCAACTCAAACACCTGTTCGACGCGCTCGACATGGCCTCTCGTCTGATCGAGGTGCTTTTCAAATCCGGCTTTCAATTGCGGGTCGGTTGCCTTGTCGATCATCTTCGGCAGCGCTTTCTCGATCTGCTTTTCGGCGTAATAGATGTCGCGCAGCGTGTGCACGAAGAGATCGTCGAGTGTCTTTATGTCCTTCGAAAAGAAGCCCATGGCCTTACCTTTCATTGCGCTTGGTGTGGATTTCGGCGACGGGGTTTGCGCCGCCAACAAAGACCGGGACGGTTCCCGGCTTCTCTGGTCAACGTGCCGGCACCGAAGGAGTTCCTGATTTCCGAGGGCGGACCGTTCCCCCTTCTCCAAGACCTCGATCCGGTCGGCGGGGAGCCTTTGTCTCGATCACACGTTCTAGCCGCAGAGCAATCGGAACCGAGAAGGGTTGGCGGAATGTATTTCATTGCATTGGCGACTGACTATGACGGCACGCTGGCTCATGATGGGGTCGTCGCCAAGAAAACGCTCACTGCGCTTGAGCGGTTCAAGAAAAGCGGCCGCAAGCTGGTTCTCGTCACCGGGCGTGAACTGCCCGATCTCAAGGGCGTCTTTCCCGAGCTTAGCCTCTTCGACAAGGTCGTCGCTGAGAATGGCGCGATGATCTACACGCCGGCCAGCGAGGAAGAGCGGGTGATCGCCCCGCCGCCCGAGCCCAAATTCGTCGCCAGGTTGAAGAGGCAGGGCGTCAAGCCGCTTTCGGTCGGACGATCGATCGTCGCGACCTGGGAACCGCATCAAGCGACCGTGCTTGAGGTCATCAAGAAGATGGGTCTCGAACTGGAAATCATCTTCAACAAGGGCGCGGTGATGATCCTGCCGAGCGGCATCAACAAAGCCACCGGGCTCGCCGCGGCCCTTCAGGACCTTCGACTTTCGCCGCACAACGTCGTCGGCGTCGGCGACGCCGAGAACGATCATGCGTTCCTGCAAGCCTGTGGCTGCAGCGTCGCCGTCGACAATGCAATTCCGGCGGTCAAGGATACAGCCAACCTGATCATGCCTGGCGCCCGAGGCAAAGGCGTGGAGCAACTGATCGCAAAGCTGATAAAGCGTGATCACGCGATAGTGCCGAAGCGCCATGACGGCATCGTTCTTGGATCATCTGGCGGCGATGATACCTACCTGTCGCCGAGCGACACGATCCTCATTGCCGGGAGTTCCGGTATCGGTAAATCCACCTTGGCCACCGCGCTGACCGAACGCTTCGTCGAAAGCGGCTTTCAGTTTTGTGTCTTCGATCCCGAAGGCGACTATGATGGCCTCGAAGGCGCCGTTCGCCTGGGAGACGGCTCAAGCGCGCCGACAAAGGCGCAAGTGCTCGATCTGATCGCCAAGGCCGACAGCAACATAGTCGTCAATGGACTGGCCCTGCGGGTCGACGAGAGGCCGGATTTCTTTGCCGACCTGCTGCCTGGCCTCAGCAGTTTCCGCCGGCGCACCGCGAGACCGCACTGGCTCGTGATCGATGAAGCGCATCATCTTCTGCCCAAGCGGCGCGACGATACGCGGGCGGTTCTGTCATTGGAATTGCCTGGCACAATCCTGATCACCGTTCACCCCGAGGCGATCTCGACAGACGCCTTGCGCCTGGTGACAGCCATCATTGCGCTTGGCCCCAAGGCAAAGGACGTCGTGAAGGTCTTCTGCCGTGAAACCGGCATTGAGCCGCCGAAGGTCATCCCCAGCCCGAAAGGTGCGCGCGTGCTGTTCTGGCGGCCGCAGGCAGGCAAAAAAGTCAAGACGGTCAAAGTGGTCGAACCACGTCAGTCACTCAAGCGGCACAGCCGGAAATATGCCGAAGGCCAGCTCGACGAAGCCGGCAGCTTCTATTTCCATGGCCCTGAGAATGCGATGAATCTCAGGGCTCACAATCTGATGATCTTCGCTCAGATCGCCGAGGGCATAGATGACAAGACCTGGGAGTTTCATTTGCGCACCGGCGACTATTCCAAATGGTTTCGACATCAGATCAGGGACAAGGACCTGGCGCGCGAAACCGCCGAGGCGGAAGAGGACAAGACCCTGTCGGCGGAGGAGAGCCGCAAGCGGGTGCTTGATGCCGTGCGCCGCCGTTACACGGCTCCCGCCACAGCCCCGGAGTGACACGCGAGAGCCAAGGCAATCAAGCCAGCGCTGCATGCGAAATTCTTCAGTCAGGCAACGCCGCCACCGCGACAATTTCAACGACGATGTCGGCTTGCGCAAGCGCTGCAACTCCGATCACCTCCGAAGGCGGCGGGTTGTTATAGCTGCAGTGCTTCGGGCAATGCTCGGCAAAGAACTCGTCCAGTACGTCGAGACGAAAATTGGGTGAACTCAGAACGCCGCCATCGGGAAATGGCCCCTTGATGAAGAAGGTCAGCCGGATGAGATAGTCGAGCGCGCTGCCGAGTTCTTCCAGATCTGATTTGATGTTCGCCAGAATTGCACGCCACTGTGCCGCCGCATCGCCAGTGAATCCCCCTCCTCTCTTTCCGGTCGGATCATAATTTTCGGCGGTTGCCGTATTTCCGCAAAGGTAGACAAATCCCTTTGCTCCGGAGACGACCGTGCCTTTTCCCCACGGCATCAACTTTCCGTTTTTGAATTTCTTATGGGTTACGAGTTCCATGCTTCGTCCAGAACTCTTGATCGTCAGCCTATCAAATCGTCTATTCTGATCGGCAGATCGCGAATGCGCTTGCCGGTGGCATGATAGACGGCACTCGCCACGGCAGCAGCCGTTCCGACATTGCCGAGTTCGCCCAAACCCTTGACGCCGGCAGGGTTGACCTGATGGTCGATTTCGGGGACCAGGATAACGTCGACCTGTTTGATGTCGGCGTTGACCGGTACGAGATAGTCCTGCAGGTCGCGGTTGACGTAGCGCGCGTGTCGCTGATCGATTTCCGTCGCCTCGTGCAACGCCTGGCCGATACCCCAGATCATGCCACCCATCAGCTGGCTGCGCGCGGTGCGCGTGTTCATGATGCGCCCGGCGGCGAAGGCCCCGACGATGCGCGGGGCCCGGATTTCGCGTGTATAGCTGTTGATGCGCACTTCGACGAACTCGGCGCCAAAGGCATATTTGACCGAATCTTCGTCGTTCTCTCCACCATGAAATTCCGACTGTCCGGCATAGAGTTTGCTGAGGGCTTCAGGCGAAGAACCCTTCGGCGCAAACTCGGCATATTCCTCGATGGCGCCGACTTGCATAGCCTTGAAGACATCAGCCAGCTTTGCGGATTTGCCGGTCTCGGTGACGACCTCTTCGTCCTTCAAGTCCAGCTTCGCATTGCCCGAACCGGCCAGCGGAGCCCCCCTGCCCGCAGCGGCGGCGAACAGCTTTTCGCGTATCGCGTCGCAGGCTTTCATGACCGCCGAGCAGACACTGGCGGTCGAGATCGATCCGCCCGACACGGGAGCCGGCGGCAAGGCACTGTCGCCCATCTCGACGCTGATCTTGTCCATGCCGATGCCCAGTCTTTCGGCCGCCATCTGGCCGGCAATGGTGCGAACGCCGGTGCCGATTTCATGCGAGCCGCACTGGATCCGAACCTCGCCGTCGGCGGTGAGACGAACCCGGGCCGCGCAGGGCGCGGCGGCAGTCGGATAGATCGCCGTCGCACAGCCCATCCCGACCAGCCAGTCGCCGTCGCGCATCGAGCCGACCTTGGGATCGCGCTTCGACCAGCCAAAGGCCTCCGACGCCTGGTCGTAGCACTTGATGAGTGAGCGGCTGGAAAATGGCTTGCCTCCGATGGGCTCCTTCTCCGGTTCATTGATGCGACGAAACTCGACAGGATCCATGCCGAGGGCCACGGCCATTTCGTCCATGGCGTTTTCCAGCGCGTAGACATAAGGCGTCTCCGGCGGCGATCGCATGTAGCCAGGCGTGTTGCGGTCGGCATGAACCAGCGAAACATGCGTCAGAACGGCGCCGTAATTGTACATGCGCGCGGTGGCGGACGTGCCGCCGACGACATAAGGGTCGGGGCGTGACGTCACCTCCCAGGCCTCATGTCCGAACGCCGTGATGCGGCCGTCCTTGCCGGCGCCCATGCGGATCCGATGCCGCGTTTCGGCGCGATAGGTCTGCGTACCGAAGGCTTGCATGCGATTGACGACGCAACGAACCGGGCGGCCAATGCGTCGCGCCGCGACGGCAACGATAGCGGTGCGTGCCGTCATCGGCCCCTTGGAGCCGAAGGCGCCGCCGATATAGGGACTGACGATCCGCACATTGGCCGGATCGAGCTTCAGCTGGCGTGCCAGTTCCACCTTCCAGCCGGTAACGTTCTGGCTGGGCTCGTGTATGGTCAACTGGTCGCCTTGCCATATTGCGGTGGTCGAAAACAGTTCGATCGGATTGTGATGCTGGGTCGGTGTCGAATATTTTTCGTCGATCTTTACCGTCGCATCCGCCCAGGCGGCATCGAAATCACCGGCCTT
This sequence comes from Mesorhizobium sp. M7A.F.Ca.AU.002.02.1.1, assembly GCF_003998535.1. Classification (NCBI taxonomy): domain Bacteria; kingdom Pseudomonadati; phylum Pseudomonadota; class Alphaproteobacteria; order Hyphomicrobiales; family Phyllobacteriaceae; genus Mesorhizobium; species Mesorhizobium sp. M7A.F.Ca.AU.002.02.1.1. The sequence continues at coordinate 10,052 of NZ_RZPB01000139.1, forward strand.
CGCATCCTCCTTGAACATAGGGTTTTTGCCGGCAGCCGGCTCCATCTTCACGCCCTTGGAATCAAAGCTGGCGGCGGGCCGTTCGTCCTCATAGTCGGCGCGGATCAACATTGCGGCTTCCTCCGCCGCCTCGAAGGTCTCGGCAACCACCAGAGCGATGATCTGACCGTCGTGAAAAACCGTCTTGTCGTGCAAAGGCCCGATCGAACTTGCGCCGGTGTTGCCGAATTTCGGCGTGTCGGTCTTGTCCATATCGTCATAGGTGACGATGTCCAGCACACCGGGTACGGCCCGGGCGTCTTTCGTGTGAAGTCCCGAAACCTTGCCCCGGGCAATGCTGCTGGTGGCAAGGGCACCGTAGGCGACGTTGGCCGTGACGATGTCGGCGGGATAGCCGGCCTGTCCGGTAACTTTTAGCCGGGCGTCAATGCGGACAACCGGATCGCCCTGGTTTTCCCTGGGGGCGGGTGCAGCTTGGTTCATGGCTCAGCCCTTCATATCCCGGGGTTCGAGCAGCGCCCGCACCAGCGTGCGCTTGCC
>NZ_RZPB01000013.1:0-25614 GCF_003998535.1 Mesorhizobium sp. M7A.F.Ca.AU.002.02.1.1
CTATTATGGAGGCGGCAAGTTTCCGCTTTCGACCTATCTCGCCGAACAGGTCCGCATCATGCTCGATGACCCGCAGCGATGGAAAAAGCTGCCCGAGCAGGTCGCCGACTGGCTGCGCTTCCAGGCCGACAAATCGGTGCTGCCCAAGCGCGACGACCTGCTGATCGAGACCTTTCCACGCGGCAATCGCCACTATCTGGTGGCTTACCCGTTCGAGGGCAGGCTGGCGCACCAGACGCTCGGCATGCTGCTCACCCGCCGCCTCGACAGGGCAGGAGCCAGGCCGCTCGGCTTCGTCGCCACCGATTATGCGCTGGCTATATGGTCACTGGGCGACATGGGCGCGATGTTCAAAGCCAGGAAGCCTTCGCTGAGCGCACTTTTCGACCAGGACATGCTGGGCGACGACCTCGAAGCCTGGCTGGCCGACAGCTGGCTTCTCAAGCGCACCTTCCGTAACTGCGCGCTGATTTCCGGATTGATCGAGAAACGCCACCCTGGCCAGGAGAAGAGCGGCCGCCAGGTCACCGTCTCGACCGACCTGATCTATGATGTGCTGCGCAGCCATGAACCGGACCACATCCTGCTGCAGGCGACGCGTGCCGATGCGGCGGCCGGCCTGCTCGATGTCAGCAGACTTGCCGACATGCTCTCGCGCATCCAGGGTCGAATCGTGCATAAGGCACTCGAACAGATATCGCCGCTCGCCGTGCCGATCATGCTCGAGATCGGCAAGATGCCGGTGAACGGCGAAGCCGATGAGACATTGCTGATGGATGCGGCGACGCTGGTCGCAGAGGCCATGGGGCCGGAGATGGTCGAGGAATGAATTTTTCGCTGGCGCGCACATCGCTGATCGCCGAGGCCGATCTTGTCGGCATCGCCGGCAAGCGCGCCGTCTGCGACCCGCGCGGCGTGCTCTATTTTCCGGATCTGCGGCTTCTGGCCGTGTCCGATCTGCATCTGGAAAAGGGTTCGTCGCTGGCACGCCGCGGCACGCTGATCCCGCCCTACGACACCGGCGCGACCTTGCTGCGATTGCAGGCCGTCATCGCTGACTACCAGCCGTCTATCGTCATCAGCCTGGGCGACAGCTTTCACGATGGCGGTGGCGCCCAGCGCATGCATGCAAGCTTCCGCGAGCGGCTGGAGGCGTTGATATCAGGCCGGCAATGGTTCTGGGTCGCCGGCAATCATGACCCGGAAGCGCCAGCCGACCTGCCTGGCGAGACGGTGCGTGAACTTGCCATCGGCTCGCTGCTGTTCCGGCATGAGCCGTCGAAGCAGCGTGTCGAAGGCGAAATAGCGGGCCATCTGCATCCCTGCGCCCGCATCGTCCAGCAGGGCCGCTCGGTGCGGCGGCGCTGCTTTGCCGGCGACGGAGGCCGCATGATCATGCCGGCCTTCGGCGCCTATACCGGTTCGCTCAACGTTCTCGACCGCGCCTATGCCGGGCTGTTCCGGCTGGACACGCTGATGGCCTATATGCTGGGCGCCCAACGCATCTTTGCCATTTCCGGCTCGATGCTGCGGCCGGGCTAAACAGCCCTACCTGCCGTAATAAAGCGTAACCGTGTGCTTCGCCTCTGCAAAAAACAGCCAGCGCTCGACCAGCATGCCGGCGAACTGGATTGCAGCAGCGAGTACCGACAGCAACGCTGCCGGCGGCCAGGGCAGGGCGAACACAATGGCGAGCAGCCCCAAGGGCAACGCGAAGGCCAGAAGCTGCGTGATCTGACGCAGCCGCGCGCCATGCTTGCGCGCGATGCGGAAACCCATTTCCTTGAGCAGGTAATTCTCTTCGGTATGCGGCCATTCCAGCGACCGCACCGTACCTCCCGCCAGCCCGGTCGCGGTGTTGGCGGTGGTCGGGATCTCCAGCCGGTCATTGTAGCGCCAGGTCGCCAGCTTCCAGCCCCAGCCGGTCAAGGTCAGCAGCAGGCAAGCCGCCAGCTGCACCTTCGAACCAAGCGCAAAGCCCTGCAGCAGCGCGTTCAGCAGCACGCTGCCGGTCATTGCCGAGAAGATGAGATAGCCGGGCAGGGTGAAGCGGCTATGCCATTGGGCGATCGGCTTCAGCGACGCATAAATCATGCCGGTGGTGCAGACGGTGATGATTGCGCCGATGGTGGCCAGAGATCCGGCGATGCCGACCCAGCCATCGGTCTTGCCGAAGAATATCCAACCGATGCCGAACAGTCCCGCCGGAATGAAGGTGATGACCGAGGCAACACCTTCGCGCGACAGCCATGAACTGCGCCATTGTGAGAACGCCCGCCAGGCGCGTTCGGGGCGGCCGAGATGACCCGTCGAGGACAACAGGCCGGCTACGATCAGGCCGAGCGCCAGCCCCATGCCGATGAAGCCCAGCCAGAAATCGGGTGGGATGATCTGGAAGCCTCCGAGCGTGCCCAGCAGCGCGAGCAGGCCGTAGCCCGCGCCGGTGGCAGTGGTGAAGAAGACGACGGAGAAGGCTGGATGCATGGGTCAATTCGAAAGCATGCGGTCGACCCAGCCGAGGAAACCGCCTTCGGCCCGCACCGGTTCCAATGCCGGCGCGGCCACCGATGCGGCGCGCGCGGTGTGGGCGCGCGGCGGCAAATATTTGTTGGTCGGGCGATAGCCGAGCTCCGGCATCAGGTCGACGCCGCCACGCTCGGCCACCAGTTGCGAGACCGCCGACAGGGGATCGCCGAGATCACCGAAATGCCGGGCGCTGGTCGGGCAGGCGGCGACGCAGGCCGGCACGCGGTCTTCTTCGGCCAGATTGTCATTGTAGATGCGGTCGACACACAGCGTGCATTTCTTCATCACCCCGACATCGGTGTCGAATTCGCGTGCTCCATAAGGACAGGCCCAACTGCACAATTTGCAGCCGATGCACTTGTCCTCGTCGATCAGCACGATGCCGTCCGAAGCCCGCTTGTAGGAGGCGCCAGTCGGGCAGACGGTGACGCAGGCCGGCGTCTCGCAATGCAGGCAGGAGCGCGGGAAGTTCACCGTCCGTCCGCCCATCTCGGTGGTGTGCTCATAGCTGTGCACGCGGTTGAACCAGACGCCGTCGACATGGCCGCCATAGGGATCGATGTCGGTCAGCGGCGCCATGTGGCCGCCGGTGTTCCATTCCTTGCAGGCGGTGACGCAGGCCTGGCAGCCGACGCAGGTGTCGAGATCGATGACGAGGCCGAGCTTCTTGCCGCTTTGACTTGGCAGACAGGTCATTTGGTCGCCTCTCTCGCCCTGCGGAATTCGGCGCCGAAAGTCAGTCTGTCGGGCGAGGATTCGAAATGCGGCGGCTGCAGGAAACGCTGGAACTGCGGCTCGGTGAACCCGGCTTCTTCGGCTGCGCATTTGACGATGCGCACGCGCAGGTCGAACCACGCAGCCTGGCCCGTCACTGGATCGGAATTCGAATAGCGTTTGCCCTGAGCGTCGGCCGAGGTCTGGTCGCCGATGATATGGTTGAGCAGGAAGCCGCGGTTGCTCTCGGCCGCGTCGTCCTTCAGCCCCCAGCTGCCGCGCCTTTTGCCGATGGCGTTCCAGGTCCAGACCGTGCTTTCGTTCACCCCGTCGATCAGCTTGATCTGCCCCTTCACTCTGCCGTTGATGCTTTCGATCCACACCCAGTCGTCATCGACAAGGCCGAGACCGGCTGCCGTCCGGTGATGCACGAACAGCCGGTTCTGGCTGGTGATCTGCCGCAGCCACGCATTCTGCGAACCCCAGGAGTGGTACATGTGCATCGGCCGCTGCGTCAGCGCATGCAGCGGATATTTTTCGAGGTCGACGACCGCTTCCTCGAAGGGCATGTGCCAGAAGGGCAGCGGGTCCATGTAGGTCTCGATGCGCTGGCGATCGCCTTTCGGCGGCACCACACGGCCATGGCCACGCGCGGCGAGCCTGAAGCGCTGCATAGGCTCCGAGTAGAGCTGGAAAACGATCGGTTCGGCTTTCGGGATAAAACCCATCTGCACTGCGAAGTCGAGATAGGAGCGGTTGGCCATCTTGTAATAGCGCTGGTCGTCCGCGAAATCATGATGCCAGAAGCCGCCATTGTCGATGTAGCGCTGCAACTGGTCCGGGTTGGCCTCACCCCTGCCGGTCGAGGTCCCATCCTTGCCGCGCCAGCCGGCGAGCGGGCCGATGCCGGGCGTGCGCTCATGGTTGACGATGTAGTCGGCATAGTCGCGGTATCTGGCCGAGCCGTCCTCATCGACGAAACCAGGCAGGCCGAGCCGGGCGCCGAGTTCGATCAGCACCGACTGGAACGGCCGGACGTCGCGGTCGGGCTCGATGACGGGATGGCGGATGGCGTCGCCCGGTCCGTCGGCATGACTGATCGGCCGGTCGAGCAGGCTGATGCAGTCGTGGCGCTCGAGATAGGTCGTGTCCGGCAGCACCAGATCGGCGAACGGCACGGTCTCGGAATAATAGGCGTCGGAATAGATGATGAAAGGGATCTTGTAGTTGCCCGCTTCGTCGCTGTCGGTCAGCATCGCCATGGTCTCGACGGTGTTCATCGAGGAATTCCACGCCATGTTCGACATGTACATCATCAGCGTGTCGATCTTGTAGGGATCGCCTGCCCAGGCGTTGCGGATGACGGTGTGCATCAGGCCGTGCGCGGCCAGCGGCGCGTCCCACGAATAGGCCTTGTCGATGCGAAGCGGCGTGCCGGCCTCGCCGACCAGCAAATCGTCCGGCCCGCAGACGAAGCCGAGCGGCATGCCGTCGAGCGGCGTCATCGGCTTGACGGTCTTGCCCGCCGGCTTCGGTCCGGGCGGCGCGGATCGAGGGTAGGGCGGCTTGAAGCGGAAGCCGCCGGGGACATCCACCGTGCCCAACAGCACCTGAAGGAGATGGATGGCGCGGCAGGTGTGAAAACCGTTCGAATGGGCAGAGATGCCGCGCATGGCGTGCATCGAGACAGGCCGCCCCTTGATCGTCTCGTGGCGGCGCCCGGCCCAGTCGGTCCAGGCGATCGGCAATTCGATCGTCTGTTCGAAGGCGACATGGGCGAGTTCGGCGGCGATCCTGCGGATCGTGTCGGCGGCAATGCCGCAGCGCTCGGCGACCGAGTCCGGTGCGTAACTCTCATCGAGGTAGCGGTCGGCGATCAGCTGGAACACCGGGACGCAGCGGCGCCCGCCGATCGTGAAGCTGCCGGTCAGCGCCGGTTTCGCACCGGCATCGGCGGCGCTGACCGGTGTCTTCGCCACCCTGTCCCAAGCCAGCGGATTGCCGTCGGCATCGCGCACGAACAGCCCGTCATCGGCAGCACCTGGCTCCTGCACGACGAGAACATGGGCATTGGTGTAGCGCAGCAGATACTCGAGATCGACGCGACCCGCCTTGAGCAATTCGTGGATGAGGGCGAACACGAACAGGCCGTCTGTTCCGGGCCGGATGCCGATCCAGTCATCGGCAATGGCATTGTAGCCGGTGCGGCACGGATTGATCGAGACGACCTTGGCGCCGCGCGCCTTGAGCTTGCCGAGACCGATCTTGATCGGGTTGGAATCGTGATCCTCGGCGACACCGAATAGCATGAAATACCGGGTGTTGTCCCAGTCGGGCTCGCCGAACTCCCAGAACGAACCGCCGATCGTATAGAGGCCGCCGGCCGCCATGTTGACCGAACAGAAGCCGCCATGGGCGGCGAAGTTCGGCGTACCGAACTGGCTCGCCCACCAGCCGGTCAGCGACTGCGACTGGTCGCGGCCGGTGAAGAAGGCGAGTTTCCTGGGGTCGGTCCGGCGGATGTTCGACAGCCGTTCCGTAGCGATAGAAAACGCCTCCTCCCACTCGATCTCGCGGAACTCGCCGGAGCCGCGCGGGCCGGCGCGCAGCAATGGCTTCTTCAGCCTTGCCGGGCTGTAATGCTGCATGATGCCGGAGCTGCCCTTGCCGCAGATCACGCCGCGATTGACCGGGTGGTCCTTGTTGCCGTTGATGTAGCGGACCTTGCCATCCTTGATGTGTACATCGATTCCGCAGCGGCAGGCGCACATGTAGCAGGTCGTCTTGGCGATGCTGTCGGAAACGGCAGGCGAGGTGTCGACGCCGTCGCCTTCATCGGGCGCTCGCGTGTCGGCAAGCGGGCGTTGCGATGGTGCCGAATTCGCGCCGCGCGGCGGTCCCTGCATCATGATCCGGTGGCGCCTGTACGGCGCATGGATTTGGCCCGCGTCTTCGGCCCGGGGCCGCGCATATAGTGCTCTTCCGGGTGATAGCGATCGCCGGCCAGCCGCCGCCTTAAGCCGCGGGTCCAATGCGCAAGCAGGGATCTGAGCCGCCCGATCATTCTGCTCTCTGCGATCTTTCGGCGAATTTTTTCTAACTTCGCCGGAAAACTTAGAATAAAGGTATCGATCTGTCTAATCAGTTGTTCTTGTAAATTCGATCGATATTGGTTCTTAATGTGGACATGACCCTGGATCAGTTGCGGATTTTCGTCGCCGTCGCCGAGCGCGGCCACATGACCAAGGCGGCGGAACTGCTGGGCATTTCGCAGTCGGCGGCATCGGCGGCCATCCGGGCGCTTGAAGAACAGCACGGCGTCCACCTGTTCAACCGGGTCGGCCGCAACATCGAGCTTGCCCAGACCGGCCACCGGTTCCTGCCGGAGGCCAAGGCCGTGCTCGAACGGGCCGCCGCCGCCCGCAATGTGCTGGAGCATGTCTCGCAGACCGTCACCGGCAGCCTCTCGATCGCCGCCAGCCAGACCATCGCCAGCTACTGGCTGCCGCGCCGGCTGGCTTCCTTCCATGAAGCCTATCCGGCCGTCAGGCTGAGCGTCTCCATCGGCAACACCAGGCAGGTTGAGGCCAATGTCCTCGATGGCGCGGCGGATCTCGGCCTGGTCGAGGGGCGCACCGAGTCCGACATCCTGCGCCGCACCAAGGTCGACGTCGACAGGCTGATGCTGGTGGTTGCCAGCACGCATCCGGAGATCGCCGAAGTTGCGCCCGGCCACTCCGACATCAAGGACCTGCGCTGGATCATCCGCGAGGGCGGTTCGGGCACACGCGAAGTGCTGGAGGATCTGGCGCGCCACGAAGGCATTTCGCTCGCCGACTTGCAGATTTTTTTGGTGCTGCCGAGCAACGAGGCTATCCGCCAGGCGGTCGAGGCGGGAGCCGGCGCCACCATCATTTCGGAGCTTGTCGTGGCCCGCGCCGTGGCTGAAGGCAGTCTCAGATCCGTGCCGCTCGAATTGCCGAAACGCGACTTCGCCATGATCACCCATCGCGATCGCCAGGCAAGCCTGGCCCAGATGGCGCTTAAGGCGCATCTCGACGGCAAGGCGGATGCCCCGTCGGCGGGCTAGAGTATCAGAGTTTGCGGCTTTGCCGTTGGCTCGGAGGTCTTGGTACTTTGTATCGAGTGGCTGATTGAAACGCCTCACCACGACCTTCCTCCCCAGATGGGCTCGCTAGCGCTGTCCGCCTCGACGCCCAGCCGTCACTCTGGCAATCCGGCGTCCCGCAGCGCGCTTCCCAGAGTCTCCGCGAGCGCTGGCGCACAGCGCACGCCAGCAAATTGGCGGCTGTAGCGGAAGCCCGGCTGAAGCTCGCGCACGCGCGCGGCGGCGGCCCTCGCTTCGTCCAGCCGGCCGAGTTTGGCGAGCGCAGCGGTCAGTTGCACGTAGGTGATGCTGTGTGCCGGATTGGCTTGAACGGACTTGTAGGCTGCGCGACAAGCTTCTTCGTAACGCCCGCGCAGCAAATGGCTCATTGCTTGGGCGTCAAACGCGGCCCAAGCCCACGAATCGAACGGGCTTAGCCGGATACCCTTCTCGCTCCATTCTATCGCGCGCTCTGCTTCGCCGGCCCATCCGAGAACGACGCTGCCAAGAATGTAAGTCAGCGCCGATGACGGGCTAATGGCGAGGGCTGCGTCTAATGCCGTGAATGCAGCGGCGCGATCATGCACGAGATCGTATGCGTCGAGACTCTCTGGGCGCTTCCGCCTGACACGTTCAATTTCCGCTTTTCGCAAGCTTGGAGCAATCGCGCCCACCGCTGATAGCGCGATTTCGTCCTGAAGCGCGAAAATGTCCTCCGAACTGCGGTCGTAGCGCTCGGCCCACACGTGCGCGCCGGTCGATGCATCGATCATCTGAGCGGTTACGCGCACACTACCGCCAGCTTTGCGCACGCTGCCTTCGAGGACATATCGTACGCCAAGCTCGCTGCCGACCTGCTTCACGTCCACGGCGCGGCCTTTGTAAGCGAAGGTCGAGTTTCGCGCGATAACGAAAAGCCATTTTATGCGTGCCAGGCCGGTGATGATGTCATCGACCATTCCATCGGCGAAGTACTCCTGTTGCGGATCTCCGCTCAAGTTCGAGAACGGCAGGACCGCCACGGAAGGCTTCTCAGGCAAGGTCGGCGCCGACGCGGTGCGGGCGGCTGCAAAACGATCAGGGACACTCGTCGCAACAGCCGGTCCTACATAGCGATAGCCTCGGCGCGGCAGTGTTTCGATCCAGCTCTCAGCATCCGCTGCGTCGGCCAATACCCGGCGCAAGGCCGCGATCTGGACCGTCAGGTTGTTGTCGGCAACCGCCAATTTGCCCCAGCCGGCTTCGACCAGCGCGTCTTTGGATACCGGTACGCCCGCGTTTTGGAGCAGCAAACGCAGAAGCGAAACGGCGCGTTGCCCAAGCATGGTTGGCTCGGTGCCGTGATACAAAATGCCCGCCACCTGATCGAGACGGAACGGGCCAAACTGATAAAGGTCGCCTCCGATTGTCATCCAACGCTTTTAGCAAATTTTTGGGAACGAATTCACGACTTTCCCGGCATCGACGGCCAATGTCGCACAGGTGCTTGCCGGAAGTAAGCACCCAGTCAAAGGAGGATCCTATGAGCGCCAATGCCATTATTCGCATGCCCGACGAGAAGAAGGGGATCATGCTGCGTGGTCAACCTATGGTCTTCCTCGTCACCGGCGAAAACACCAAGCACACGAGCATGTTCGACTGGACGATCCCAGCGGGATTCGCCACCGGACGGCATGTTCACCGTGTGCAGGAAGAGACGTTCTACCTGCTCGAAGGCGAGTGTGCGTGGCATGTCGGCGACAAGACGGTTCGCGCAACGCCCGGAACCTATCTGTTCATTCCACCGGGAGTGCCGCACGACATCACGAATGTCAGTGAGAGACCCGCCCGCGTGCTGATGACCGTCTCTCCGCCTGGCCACGAACGCTACTTCGAAGAACTTGCCAAACTCGCGGCGCAGGGTGCGCCGGACCCAAAAGCCCTCGCTGAGCTGCGGAACCGCTACGATACTGACCAGCTCTCGACTTTGACGACACGCGGGTAGGCATCTGTCACGGCGGCCCCACGACAGCTTCTGGCCCATTGCGACATATCGCGCTGGCGCACGAGCTTGGTCGCTATCGGCGCAAAGCGGACGTGATCTTCATCGCATCACGCCGAAGGTTATGGGTACACGACCTGGCCTAAAGCGGATCAGTAATCTCTGAAAAGCTGGACCGCTCGAAGAAAGCCTCAGCCGAACTTGCGTTGCGCATCCAGCGCCAGGCCAAGTCCGACCGAGCCGAACATGTCGCCTTCGATGACGGATGCCTGCGGCACCAGCGACAGGATCTCTCGTTTGGCCAGCGGGATCGCGGTCGATCCGCCGGTCAGGAACACCGCGGTGATGTCGGACGGCTTCACCTCAGCGTCCCTGATAGTCTGCCCGACCGTTGCGGTGACCCGCTCGATGTCCCTGGCAATCGTCGCGTCGAGCCCGCTGCGCGTGATTTCGGCGGTGAACTCCGCACCCGGCAGCTTCACAGCGACCTCTGCGGATGACCTGTCGGTCAGCTCTATCTTGGCCTTCTCGACACGTGCGGCCAGCGCGTGTCCGTAGCGGTGTTCGACGACGTGGATGAAACGGTCGACGAGGTCGGCGCGCTCGGCCTCGTAGCGGATCTGGCGCAGATGCGTCATCGCCTTGGCGGTGTAGACCAGGTTGATGCGCTGCCATGTGGCGAGGTCGATGAAATAGCTTGCCGGCAGGTTGCGCTTGCCGTCCTTGGTCGGCGTCAAATAGCCGAGCTGCGGCATGACATGGGCGATGCTCAGCAGCCGATCGAAATCCGTACCGCCGATATGGACGCCCCGGCTGGCCAGGATGTCGTCCTTGCGGTCGAGCGAACGGGAGCGCTGCGGCGAGACCCGCACGATCGAGAAGTCCGACGTGCCGCCGCCCATATCGATGATCAGCGCCAGTTCCTCGCGTGTCACCTTCTGCTCGTAGTCGAGCGCCGCCGCGATCGGCTCGAACTGGAAAGCGATGTGCTTGAAGCCCTGGGCACGTGCGGCGTTCTCGAGTTCGCTTTGCGCCTTCGCGTCGGCCTCGGCATCGTCATCGACGAATTGCACCGGCCGGCCAAGAACGACGGTCTCGACCGTATCGCCGGCATCGGCTTCCAGCCTCTTCTTGAGATGGCCAAGAAACATGCCGACGATCTCCATGAAGCCGATCGACCGCGATTTGATGCGGGTCTTTTCATGGGCCAGCGAACTGCCGAGCACGCTCTTCAGCGAACGCATCAGCCGGCCTTCGATGCTGTCGGTGTAATTGGCGATGGCCTGGCGGCCAAAGCAGGTGCGGTTGTCCTCGAAGTTGAAGAACACGGCACTGGGCAGCGTGACCTGGCCGTTCTCCAGCGCGACGAGGCGCGGCTGCCCGTTGCGGACCACGCCCACGGTGGAGTTCGAAGTGCCGAAGTCGATGCCGCCGAAGGCTGGTCGCATGACAAGTTCCTGCATTTGTCGTCGGCGAGCCGACAGGCGCCATGAGAAATCGCGCGCTGTCCGGGGACGGGCTGCTCTGCCGAACCGAATTGTTTGTGTCTGCCATTTGGCTGGGGAGCGCGATCTACCGCATGCCTCGGCAAAGGGAAACCACTTTTCGGGGAAAATCCTAATCTCGCCGGAAGATCAGCCTTCCGAGCCAGCCGGTCAGCATGGCCAGCGATATCGCGAAGACGCCGTAGAGGAAGGAATAATTGTGGGCGACACGGAAGATCGACTGCTCGAAACCGGATTTGCGGATTTCGAGCTGGGCCGAGCTTTCCTTGATGAACAGACCGCTCTTGAACAGGAACGCGCGGGCTTTGTGGGTTCCAACCGGCACATTCGGCGCCAGCCTGACGGTGGCGCGGAAAAGGTTCTGCGACAGGAATTGCACGCCGCCGACATTCTCGCTGTAGAGGCCGGTCGCTGACTTGCGCTCCCGCAGTGCTGCCGTGAACTCCTCGATCGTCGCCGGGCTGTCGCCGGCATCGGCGGGCTGCATATAGAGGTTGGAGGCGCCGAGCGACAGCTGCTTGTAGCTGTTGGGTTCGGTGATGTCCTGCAGCGGCCGCGTCGTCGCCACCGAATAGGAGACCGGCACGTTTTCGAAGGTCTCAGAGTCCAGATTGACCCAGACGCCGAGCACCCTGTCCTTGCGGCGCACCACCACCGGTTTGGGCGGACCTTCGAGCACGACGATGACGTCGTAGCGGCCCTGGCGCGCGACGAGTGGATCCGGGTTTTCCAGCGAACCGAAGATGGTCAGATCGGCCCCGGAAAAACCGGCGGTGATCGAGACGTTGTCGGTGGAGAGACCGATCTGGATGCCTTCGGTCAGCGGGACCTGTGCCTTCGCCGGCACGGCGGCCGCAAGCAGCGACAGGACAATGGCGGTTGCGAATGTGCTGCGAGCCTTCATCAGTTGAGGCCCGCGGCAGACAGCGAATAGAGGTTGGGCGGGGTGACGAAAAGATCGATCGCCAATCGTATCGCCACCGCCAGCACCAGCAGTGCCAGCAAGGCCCTGAGCTGCTCGCCGCGCAGCCTCTGGCCGGCCTTGGCACCGTACTGCGCGCCGGCGACGCCGCCCGCCATCAACAGGAAGGCCAGCACGACATCGACTGTCTGGTTGGTGGTGGCGTGGACCAGCGTCGTATAGGCGGAGGTGAAGATGATCTGGAACAGCGAGGTGCCGATGACGACATTGGTCGGCACTTTCAGCAGATAGATCAGTGCCGGCACCATGATGAAGCCGCCGCCGACGCCCATGATCGACGACAGGAAGCCGATGCCGGCGCCAAGCCCAAGTACGGGGATGACGCTGACGAACAGTTTTGACGCCCTGAAGCGCATCTTCAGCGGCAAGCGGTGGATCCAGTTGTGCTGGCCGGATTTCTTCAGCACCGGCGCCGCACCGCTGCGCGTCGCGCGCAGCGCATTGACGCTTTCGACCAGCATCAGCCCGCCGACGGTGCCGAGCAGCACGACGTAGAGCAGCGAGATGAACAGGTCGAGCTGGCCGAGCCTGCGCAGGAAGGCGAAGACGTAGATGCCGCCGGTGGAACCGACAATGCCGCCGGCCAGCAACACCCCGCCGAGCTTGAGGTCGAGCGTACCGCGCTTCATGTGCGAAAGGACGCCGGAGACGGAGGAGGCGATGACCTGGTTGGCGCCAGTGGCGACAGCGATCGCCGGAGGGATGTTGTAGAAGATCAAGAGCGGCGTGATGAGGAAGCCGCCGCCGACGCCGAACATGCCCGACAGGAAACCCACCGCCGCGCCCATGGCCAGCAGGACGAAGATATTGACGGAAATTTCCGCGATCGGGAGATAGATGCCCACCCGTCAGTCTCGATCAGTTCTGCCTGTCGGCGAATGCAACCGTTGCGGGCATCTTGGACCGACAAGCCAATTCGTTCTTGCGCCGGAGGTGCTGCGAAGTCAAACCGCGCTACGCCGCCGAAACAAAAAACATCTCAATCAGTTAACAGGCGAATGTGTGGCAAGGGCGTCGTGGAAGCGACGCCTCTGCCGTTATTTGCGCGCCAGCAGTGCCTTCACCAGGTTTTCGTCGACTTCGCCGGTCGCCGCCATCTTGTTGTCGGTCTGGAAAGCCATGATCGCGGTCTTCGTTTTCTGGCCCATCTTGCCGTCGGCGCCGCCGGCGTCGTAGCCGTTCTTGTTGAGAATGCGCTGGATGTTCTGGACGGCCTTCTTCATGTCGATGCTGGCGGTCGTCTGCGGCGCGCCGTCCTGCCAGGACTCGGGAATGTCGGCCGAGTTGGCTGCCGCATCCAGCGGCTTGGCCTTCCACAGCTCGGTCGCGGCGCGGGCGCGCTCGAGCTGCTCGGGCCGCAGCGCATTGGCGATCTCGTCACGCTTGGCCGCCGCATCCTTGTCGCCTGTCTTGGCGACGAGCGCGAACCATTTGTAGGACTCCTCGAGGTTCTGCTTCATGCCGACGCCCTTGGCGGCGAGGATGCCGAGATTGAACTGGCTGTCCTTGACGCCGACGTCGGCCGCCGCCTGGAACCAGTGCGCGGCCGATTCATTGTCGGTCACGCCGTCAGCCGCCATGGCAAACAGCACGGCCAGATTGTGCATGCCGCTGGCGTTGCCCTGTGCCGCGGAAAGCTGGTACCAGGTCTTCGCCTTCTTGATGTCGCGCGCGACGCCGATGCCCTTTTCGTAGAAATTTCCGATACGGTATTCGGCCGGCGCGAAGCCGAGTTCCGCCGATTTCTCGTACCATTTGGCCGCTGCCGCCATGTCTTCCTTGACGCCGCGCGACTCGGCATAGCGCGAGCCGATTTCGAACAGCGCCTTGGCGTCGCCGCTGGCAGCGGCATCACGCAAGGCGGCCGGGCCGGCGTCAGCGGGAATGTCGAATTTTGCCGTCGTCGCCGGCGAAGCGTCCACCGGCGGAACCGCGCCCGTGGTGTCCTTGGCGGTGGTCGGCTCTGTCGCCATAGGCTGGATGCCGGTGGCGGTATCGGTATCGGCAGGTTCGGCGGCGACCGGAACGGTCGAGGCCGGCGCAGCCGAAGCTGTCGTCGTCTCGGACGCCGCTGGGTTTGCATCGGCCGATGTAGCCAAGGCGACGGGGGCGGGAACCGGTTCTGCGATCGGCGCGGCACCCATCGACGGCTCGGCGCCTGACGGCGTGGCAATCATGCTTTGCGCGGCCATGTCGTCCTTGGTTGCCGGTGCGGATGGCTCGGCCTGTCTGACGGCATGGTCCGGCGCGCTTTCCACTGCCGCGGGCTGCGCGTCCGTCTTTGGCTGGCTCGCGGCATCGAGCGAGGCGGTTTGCATCGGCTGCGAGGCGACGATCGGCACGACATCGTTGCTCGCCACCTGGGCCGGATCGGCGAAAAAGGCCTTGCCCAGTTGCAGGGCGCCCAGCGCCAGCAGGATCGCGGTTGTCCCCATCAGGATCGGCTTGCGCCGTGCCTTGAGCAGGTCGCCGATCCGCAGTGCCTTCACCGGTCCGGTCACCGTCGACTGGCGCTTCAGCGCATCGGCCTCGGCGGCCGCGGCCTGCGCCGCGCGCCGGGCAGCGGCGATGAAATCCGATTTCGCGGCATCGGTGTCGCTGGGCTTGGCCGGCTGGCCGCGCTCGTCACGCACGCGCTTCATGATGGCATTGAGGTCAGGTGCGCCGGAGCCGGGCTCCAGCGGCCGGTTGGCCATTTTCGGATCGAGCGGCTCGTCGAGATCGACGCTCGGTATTGGGGCACTCGGCGCTGAGCCGGCCAGTGGCGGGATATCCGCCTCCTTCTTGCCCTTGAAGGCGCGGGCCAGCCCGCCGAACAACGATTTGCGGCCGCCGGCCTGTCCGCCTTTCTCGGCGATCGTGTCCGAACCGAGCGCGGCCATGGCCGCCGCCGCGGCAGCCTCGGCCGGCGTGCGCGTGCCAATACCAATACCGAGGTCGCTACGCATACCCAGGTCGCCGCGTGCACCCGGCTCATTGCGCAGGATGGCGGCGGCACGGCCATCGAGATCTGCCATGTCCCCAGTCAATGGCAGGGGCTGATCGATATCCATCGACGGCGCGTCGACGGCCATTTTGGGTCGGCGCACGCCGCGCCAGTTGCTCGGCTCGGCCGGTGCCGCATCCAGCAATTCGCTCATCGCCTCGACCGGCTCGCCGGGTTCGAGCGAACCCAGCCGGTCGACGATCTTGAGCAACGTATCGTGGATGGCCTCGAACGTTCTCGAATTGCGTTCGTCGGAGCGCCGCGTCAGTGTTTCAAGCGTCTTCAAATCCTGGGCGAGGCCGGAAACCGCGGTCGCATTGGCGCTCGAACCGGCCAGCGATTGCACTGCGTTCTCGGCCGCTTCGCGCGCCGCGCCGAGAATGGAATCGCGGGTTCCTGCGAGCGACTTTTCAATTTCGTTGAGACGCGGGCTGATGTCCTCGAATTCCGGCAGCGGGGTGCTGGGCTTGGAAAGATGAGCCGACAGGCCGGCAACCTGTGCTTCCAGGCTGCGGATCAGCGCCGGATCGATGCCGGCGACCTGTGCGGCCGACGCGTCCAGCCGGCTTGAAATGTCTTCGAGCCGGCTCTCCAGTCCGCGGATCGCCGCTTCGCCCGCGGGATCGGGCACACGCGTTTCAAGGCGCTTGGCGAGCGCCGTAAAGCGGGCATCGATGGCTTCCATGATGCCGACGCTGTCGACCTGCGGCATGCGCTGGTCGAGCCTGTCAGCAACCTCGTCCAGCCTGCGCTCGAGATCGCGGAACAGCATGTTGCCCTGTTCGATGGCGTCACCCTGGCGGCGTTCCATCATGCTCGACAGCACGTCGAAGCGTTGCTCCAGCCCATGGAAGATGTAGTCGGCGTCAGGCATGGCGGGTGCCTGGTCGATCTTGTCGGCGATGAATGCGATCTGCTTGGCCAGGCGCTCCATCGCCTGCTCCGGCAGATTGGCGCGGCCGGCGAGTTCGTCGACCCGGCCCGACAGCGTGCTCAACCGGTCCATGACCGCGTTGCCGGGACGATCCTGCGCCACTTCCTGGATCTGGCCGGCAAGCGAGTCGATCCGTCTCTCTATGCGCTCGAAAGCCTCGTGGTCGAATGAATTGGCTTGCGCGGCGACCGTCGATGCCACGATGGCGCGGGAAATCTCGTCCAGCCGCTCGTCGATCATGCCAAGCGTGTCGCTGCCGCGATTGTCTTGCTGGCTGGCGAAATGGTCGACAGCGCCGGCAAGCGTCCGCACCTTCTCCTCCAGCGAGCGCAGCGACAACGATTCCGGCAAATTGTTGACGGCATTGCTGATCTGCTCGAGCCGGGCGGTGAGAGCAGACAGGCCCGGGTCGTCCGAGCGCTTGCGCTGGTCGGCGTCGAGGCGGTCTTCGAACGCCGTCCAGCGGCGATCGAAATCGTCCCAGCGGCGGTCGACCTTCTGCACGCTCTCTTCGCGTGCCAGCGTTTCGAGTGCGGCTTTGACCTGTTCGAGCTCGAGGCGCAGCATGTTGACGCTTCTGTCGTCGCTCTTCTCGGCCAGGGTCTGGATGGCGCCCGAAAGACGCTCGAACTCAAGGCCGAGTTCAGCACTGCCCTTGGCCGAAGCACCGGGCCTTGCGCCTGACTGGAAGGCCCGCTCGATGTCCTTGCGCAGCGCTTCGAATTCCCGCTGCAGGCCTGCGGTCATCTGGTGGCGCAATTCCTCGCGCATGCCGCGCAATTCGCCGGCGATCTTGCCGACCATGGCAACGCCATCCTCCTGGCCGCGCACGCGATCGATATCGCGGGCAATGGCCTGGTAATTCTGCTCGAAAGCGGCGGCTCCCTGCATCGGGCTCTTCGGACGCGACGCGGGCTGCGGGTCCTCATACCAGCGCTGCTGGCCAGAGGGCCGGGCGGCGGGG
The DNA here is from genome assembly GCF_003998535.1 of Mesorhizobium sp. M7A.F.Ca.AU.002.02.1.1. NCBI lineage: Bacteria > Pseudomonadati > Pseudomonadota > Alphaproteobacteria > Hyphomicrobiales > Phyllobacteriaceae > Mesorhizobium > Mesorhizobium sp. M7A.F.Ca.AU.002.02.1.1. The sequence goes on from NZ_RZPB01000013.1 coordinate 16,701, forward strand.
TAGCGCGCATCGGCACCATATTGGCGGGGATCGGGTTGGCGGAGTTCGGGACGTGCCATCGGATCCTCGCGCGTCCGCTCCAGCCGCTGCTCCAGTGTCTCCAGCGACTGGTTCAACTGATCGAGCGTGGTCTGCGGCCTGCGCTGCCTGCCGGCATTGAGTGTATCGAGATAGGACCGCTTGCTGTTCATCGGTGCGTCCGTCTTTCAGAATGGCTGGCTCGCGGCCAGTTCCCCCAGGTCCCTATCGGAACGAAGGCGACCGGCGGCGATGCCGCGGCGGAAGACGAGCTTCCCGGGCTCTCGCCCGCGCTCCGAAAAACCGTGAAAAATTCGATACAGGATAAACACGGGTAGCCGACGCGCCCACATTTCCCCCAACGTGGTAAACAACGCGTTAACCAAACTTAAGAAATCGAAAGGATGTTGGCTGCTGGCCTGACGGTGCGGCATAAAGGGCGGGGCGCAGAACGCCCTTGCGTCATCCTGCGGCAATCGGTATAGAATTGACGTAAACGTAAAAGGCGCATTGAGCGCATGTTTGCGATTTGTTTGTTGAAACCACGACTGGAAGCAGGCCCCCGCTTCCAGTCAGGCGACGCACGGTCCAGGACCGCGACGCCACCAGACGGGGAAAGCCAGTGACCATGAAGCTTATCTCGGCCGGCGAGACCGCGGCCAATACCAATATGTCTGCCGAAGCCGGCGAGGACCTCGTCCGCATCGGCGAGATGGCGAAGAAATATGGAGTGACGCTGCGCACGCTGCGTTTCTACGAAGACAAGGGCCTGCTCAACCCGCAGCGCGACGGTTCGACCCGTCTCTACACGCGCCGCGACAAGGCCCGCCTCAAGCTGATCCTGCTTGGCCGCAAGGTCGGATTCTCGCTGCGCGACGTCAAGCAGATGATGGATCTCTACGATCCCACCGGTTCAAACACCAAGCAGCTCAAGCTTGCGCTGGACAAGTCGGAAAAGCAGCTTGCCCGCCTGCAGAAGCAACGGGCGCTGATCGACGACGCCATCAACGAGCTCAGCGGCTCGATGTCGGCGGTGCGCCAGATGCTGAGCGAGCGTTCGGCGCCGCAGGCGAGCGCCGCCAGCTGAAGCAATTCCGTCAGGAATTGCGCCAGACACCAAGTCGTCTGCTGATTGTCCGAGTTCTGTCTAGCCGCGTGGCCTGCCACGCGGCTTTTCGTTGTCCTGGCCCACTCTTATGGCCTTTCGGCGCTGGCTTGCGCAACGTCGCGCCGCTACGCTCATTGCTCCAGGGGGCGGGGAATCTTGTCGCATCGAGAAAATTGACGTTTACGCAAACGTCAATTTTTGCTATCCCGCTCCCAATATGGGTCCGCATGCCGCCCTGGCTTGTCTTCGGGGCATTCGGACCGGGTTTGCAGGGTGGAGAAAAAGCATGCCGACATACAGGGCTCCGGTCCAGGATACGCTGTTCGTGCTCAACGAGGTTCTGGGTTACCAGCGTTATTCGAACCTTCCCGGATTTGCCGACGCCACGCCCGATGTGCTCGAGGCGATCCTCGCCGAAGGCGCCAAGCTCGCCGAAAACGTCATGCATCCGCTGAACCGTGTCGGCGACATGGAAGGCTGTGTGCGTCACGACGATGGCTCGGTGACCACGCCGAAAGGCTTCAGGGAGGCCTTCGACCAGTACCGCGAGGGCGGCTGGATGGGATTGGCCGCACCCGTCGAGTTCGGCGGCCAGGGCCTGCCCTATGCCGTGCACACCGCCGTCGCCGAATATATGGTCTCGGCCAATATGTCCTTGATGATGTATCCGGGCCTGACGCAGGGCGCGATCGCGGCAATCATCACCCACGGCACCGACGAGCAGAAGGCGACATGGTTGCCGAGGATGATCGAGGGTGCCTGGACCGGCACCATGAACCTGACCGAGCCGCATTGCGGCACGGATCTCGGCCTGTTGCGGACCAAAGCGGTGCCGAACGGCGATGGCACCTATAAGATTTCAGGCCAGAAGATCTTCATCTCGGCCGGCGAACACGACATGTCGGACAACATCGTCCATCTGGTGCTGGCCCGCATCGAGGGTGCGCCGGAAGGCGTCAAGGGCATCTCGCTGTTCATCGTGCCGAAGCTCAAGCTCGACCCGTCGGGCAATCCGGGCAACAGGAACACCGTCTCCTGCGGCTCGATCGAGGAGAAGATGGGCATCCACGGCAATTCGACCTGCGTCATGAACTATGACGAGGCTGAGGGCACGCTGCTCGGCGAGCCCAATGGCGGCCTGAAGGCGATGTTCACGATGATGAACGAGGCGCGCCTCGGTGTCGGCCTGCAGGGGTTGTCGCTGTCGGAGATCGCCTATCAGAACGCTGTCGGCTACGCCAAGGACCGTTTGCAGGGCCGCTCATTGTCTGGGCCGAAGGCGCCGGACAAGAAGGCCGATCCGATCATCGTCCATCCCGACATCCGCCGCAGCCTGATGACCATGAAAGCCTTCAACGAGGCCGGCCGCGCGCTGGCGCTGTGGACGGCGATCAAGTCCGACATCGCCCACCGCTCCGGCGACGACAAGGATCGCCAGGCCGCCGACGACTACACCGGCCTGATGACACCGGTGGTCAAGGGCGTGCTCACCGACAAAGGGTTCGACCACGCCGTCATGGCGCAGCAGGTGTTCGGCGGTCACGGTTATATCGAAGAGCACGGCATGAGCCAGTTCGTGCGCGATGCCCGCATCGCTATGATCTATGAAGGCGCCAATGGCATCCAGGCGCTCGACCTCGTCGGCCGCAAGCTTGGTTTGCATGGCGGCCGCGCCGTGCAGGCCTTCTTCAAGGAGGTTGGCGAATTCTGCGAGGAGAACCGCGCTAACGAGAAGATGGCGCCGTTCACCAAGGCGTTGAAGAAAGGTCTCAACGATTTGCAGGCAGCGACCATGTGGCTGGTGCAGAACGGCATGGCCAAGCCCGACAATGCGGGTGCCGCCTCGACCGACTACATGCATCTCTTCGGCCTGGTCGCTCTGGGCTATATGTGGGCGCAGATGGCCAAGGTGGCACTTGGCAAGACGGACGCCAATGGCGCGCAATCCTTCTACGACAACAAGATCGTGACGGGGCGCTTCTTCATGGAGCGGATCATGCCGGAGACATCGGCGCATCTCGCCCGCATTTCGAGCGGCGCTGACACATTGATGGCACTGCCGGCGGAAGCGTTCTAAGCTCGACTTCACTGGCCTTTCTGTCTGTCGATACGCGGAGGAAATCGTGGCGACAAATCCCGCCGAAGTGCTCTCTTTGCCGAAGCCCGCCTGGGCGGCGGACGAGGTCGGCATGCTCTACGACATGGCGCATCGCTTCATGTCGGAGGAGATCGCGCCGCGCTACGACGAGTTCGAGAAGAACGAGATGGTCGATCGCGAAAGCTGGCTGAAGGCAGGTTCCGCCGGCCTGCTCTGCGCTTCTATGCCGGAGGAATATGGCGGCTCCGGCGGCACCTTCGCGCATGAGAGCGCCATCATCGAGGCCATTGGCCATGTCGGCGTCGACGGGTTCGGCATCGGCCTGCACAATTCGATCGTCGCCCCTTATATCCTCCACTACGGCTCCGAGGAGCAGAAAAAGAAATGGCTGCCGAAGCTGGCGACCGGCGAGCTGATCGGCGCCATCGCCATGACCGAGCCCGGCGCCGGTTCCGATCTGCAGGGCGTCAAGACGCGGGCGCAGAAGGATGGCAACCACTACAAGATCAATGGTTCCAAGACCTTCATCACCAACGGCCAGCTTGCGAACTTCATCATCGTCGTCACCAAGACCGATCCGGAGAAGGGCGCCAAGGGCACCTCGCTGATCGTCGTCGAGACCGACGAGGTCGAAGGTTTCCAGCGCGGCCGTAACCTCGACAAGATCGGGCTCAAGGCCAACGACACGTCGGAGCTGTTCTTCAACGACATGCGCGTGCCGACCTCCAATTTGCTCGGCCACGAGGAAGGGCAGGGCTTCGTCCAGTTGATGCAGCAACTGCCGCAGGAGCGGCTGCAGATCGGCACGGGCGCCATCGCCATGATCGAGCGGGCGCTGGCGCTGACCATCGACTACGTCAAGGAGCGCAAGGCGTTCGGCAAGGCGATCATCGATTTCCAGAACACCCAGTTCAAGCTGGCCGAACTCAAGACCGAGGCCACCATCGGCCGCGTCTTCTACAATGATTGCGTCGCCCGCCACATCGCGGGCGGCCTCGATCCCGTGACAGCGTCGATGGCCAAGTACTGGCTCAGCGACCTGCAGGGAAAAGTCGTCGACGAATGCCTTCAACTGCATGGCGGCTATGGCTACATGAATGAATACCCGATCGCCCGCATGTTCCGCGACGCCCGCGTCCAGCGCATCTACGGCGGCACCAACGAGATCATGAAATTGCTGATCGGACGCTCTCTCTGAAGGCGACATCAGGCAAACCCAAGGAGCAAGCAAATGGCTGAAGCTTATGTCTATGACGCCGTGCGCACACCGCGTGGCAAGGGCAAGAAAGACGGATCGCTGCACGAGGTGCCGGCGGTGCGGCTTGCCGCCAAGACGCTCGAGGCGCTGCGCGACCGCAATGGGCTGGACACTGCAAACGTCGACGACATCATCTTCGGCTGCGTCGATCCGGTCGGCGAGGCGGGTTCGGTCATTCCGCGCGCCGCCGCCTTCGAGGCCGGCTACGACACCAAGGCGCCCGGCATGCAGATCTCACGCTTCTGCGCTTCCGGGCTCGACGCCATCAATTTCGGTGCCGCCAAGATCGCGCAGGGAGCGGACGAGATCGTCATTGCCGGCGGTGTCGAATCGATGTCGCGCGTCGGCATGGGCGCCTCGGGCGGTGCCTGGTTCATGGATCCTTCGGTCGGCCTGCCCGGCTGGTTCGTGCCGCAAGGCATCTCGGCCGACCTGATCGCCACCAAATACGGCTTCAGCAGAGACGACGTCGACGCCTATGCGGTCGAGAGCCAGAAGCGCGCCGCCAAATCCTGGGCGGATGGCCGCTTCAAGAAATCCGTCATTCCGATCAAGGACCAGAACGGCCTGACCATCCTCGACCATGACGAGCATATGCGCCCGTCGACCGACATGCAGTCGCTGGCCTCGCTCAACCCGTCCTTCGTCATGCCCGGCGAAATGGGCGGCTTCGATGCGGTCGCGGTGCAGAAGCATCCCGAAGTGGAAGAGGTCAACCACGTCCATCATGCCGGCAATTCGTCCGGCATCGTCGATGGTGCGGCGGCCGTGCTGCTCGGTTCGAAGAAGGCCGGCAAGGCGATGGGGCTGAAGCCCCGCGCGCGTATCCGCACCTTCGCCAACATCGGCTCCGAGCCTGTGCTGATGCTGACCGGTCCGGTCGACGTCACCGAGAAGCTGTTGAAGCGCGCCAAGATGAAGCTCTCGGACATCGACCTGTTCGAGCTCAACGAAGCCTTCGCTTCGGTGGTGCTGCGCTACATGCAGGCTTTCGACATTCCGCATGACAAGATCAACGTCAATGGCGGTGCCATCGCCATGGGTCATCCGCTCGGCGCCACCGGCGCGATGATCTTCGGCACGGTGCTGGACGAACTCGAGCGGCGCGATCTCAACACCGCTCTGGTGACGCTGTGCATCGGCGCCGGCATGGGCACCGCAACCATCATCGAACGCGTCTGACGGGGAGAGAAACGATGAGCTACACCAATTTCGCCCTCGACACCGACGCCGACGGCATTGCGCTGGTCACCTGGGACATGCCCGGCCGTTCGATGAACGTCTTCACCGAAGAGGCGATGCGGGAATTGAACGCCATTGTCGACAAGGTGGCTGGTGACGCCGCCATCAAGGGCGCCGTGATCACCTCCGGCAAGGATACCTTCTCCGGCGGTGCAGATATCTCTTTGCTGCAGAAGATGCTGACGACCTTCGCCGCGGAAAAGGGCAAGGACGCCGAAAAGGCGACCAAGGCGCTGTTCGACAATGCCGGCATGATGACCGGCCTGTTCCGCAAGCTGGAAACATCAGGAAAGCCGTGGGTGTCGGCGATCAACGGCACCTGCATGGGCGGCGCCTTCGAATTGTCGCTCGCCTGCCACGGCCGTGTCGCCGCCGATAGCGACAAGGTGAAGATGGCGCTTCCCGAGGTGAAGATCGGCATCTTCCCGGGCGCCGGCGGCACCCAGCGCGTGCCGCGGCTGACCGATCAGCAGCAGGCGTTGCAGATGCTGACCTCCGGCCAGACGCTGTCGCCGCAGAAGGCCAAGTCGATGGGCCTGATCCATGAGATCGCCGAGCCGACAAGGTTGGTCGAGACCGCCAAGGCGATGATCAGGAATGGCCTGAAGCCGGTGGCGCCATGGGACGAGAAAGGTTTCAAGCTGCCCGGCGGCCAGATCTATTCGCCGGCCGGTTTCAATCTGTGGCCGCCGGCCATCGCCATCCTGCGCCGCGAGACCTATGGCAACTATCCGGCCGCCGCCGCGATCCTCAAATGCGTCTATGAAGGCCTGCTGGTGCCATTCGACACCGCCTTGCGCATCGAGCAGCGCTATTTCACCGAGATCATGCAGACCAGGGAAGCGGCGGCGATGATCCGCTCGCTGTTTGTGTCGCTGCAGGAACTGAACAAGGGCGCCCGCCGCCCGGCCGGCGTGCCCGAAACCAAGTTCAAGAAGATCGGCATTCTCGGCGCCGGCTTCATGGGCGCCGGCATCGCCTATGTCACCGCCAAGGCCGGCATCCCGGTGGTGCTGCTCGACCGTGATCTGGAGTCGGCCGCCAAGGGCAAGGCGCATTCCGACAGCCTGGTCTCGGATCAGGTCAAGAAGGGCCGCGCCAAGCCGGAGGACAAGGACAAACTGCTGTCGCTGATCACGCCGACGGCGGACTACGCCGACCTTGCCGGCTGCGATCTGGTGGTCGAGGCGGTGTTCGAGGATTCGGGCGTCAAGAAGAGCGCCACCGAACAGGCGGAAGCCGTGTTGAAGCCATCGGCGATCTTCGCGTCGAACACCTCCACCATCCCGATCTCGTCGCTGGCCAAGAATTCGGCGCGGCCGAAGAATTTCATCGGCATCCATTTCTTCTCGCCGGTCGACAAGATGATGCTGGTCGAGATCATTTTGGGCAAGAAGACCGGCGACAAGGCGCTGGCCACCGCGATCGACTTCGTTCGCGCCATCAAGAAGACGCCGATCGTCGTCAACGACACGCGCGGCTTCTACGTCAACCGCTGCGTGCTGCGCTACATGTCGGAAGCCTACAAGATGCTGATCGAAGGTGTGCCCGCGCCGATGATCGAGAACGCGGCGAAGGCAGCCGGCATGCCGGTCGGCCCCCTGGCACTGACCGACGAAACGGCCATCGACCTTGCCCAGAAGATCATGAAGCAGACCATCAGGGATTTGGGCGACAAGGCGGTCGATCCCAAGCAGATGGCGCTGATCAACACCATGGTCGACGATCACGGCCGCTTCGGCCGCAAGAACGGCAAGGGGTTTTACGATTATCCGGCAAAGCCCGCCAAGAAGAAGCTGTGGCCGGGCATCAGGGATCTCTATCCGCAGCTTGCGCCCGAGAAGGTCGATTATGAGGAACTGCAGCAGCGGCTGCTGGTCACCATCGCGCTGGAAGCGGCCCGGGTGATGGAAGAAGGCATCGTCACCGACCCGCGCGAGGCCGATGTCGGCTCGATCCTCGCCTTCGGCTTCGCTCCCTATACCGGCGGTGCGCTGTCCTACATCGACGGCATCGGCGCCAAGGCGTTCGTCAAGATCGCCAGAAACCTGCAGAAGAAATACGGCGCCGAGTTCAAGGCGCCCAAGCTGCTGCTCGACATGGCCGAGAAGGGTGAGAGCTTCTATCAGCGCTTCGATCCCTATGCGAAAGGCGAGACCAGGAAAGCGGCGTGAGTAAGCCTTGCACTGTGGACAAGATGGCGGTCCGGGGTTAGAACAGGGAAGGTATTTTTTCCTGTTCAAAGGAGAGCGACACATGCTCTCGCATGACCGTGTCTGGGCTGCCATTGATGCTCTTGCCGAGCGCTATTCGCTTTCGGCCTCGGGGCTGGCCAAGCGTGCGGGGCTCGATTCCACCGCCTTCAACAAGTCGAAGCGCCTGTCGTCGGATGGCCGGCCGCGCTGGCCCTCGACCGAATCACTGGCAAAGATTATGGAGGCAACGGGCGCTTCCCTCGACGAATTCACCGGTTTGATTGAAGGTCGGGCCGGGGCCAGCCATGCGGCTTCGGTCGCCCGCCGAAGCTCCGTGCCGCTGCTCGGCTTTGCCCAGGCCGGCGCCGGCGGCTTCTTCGACGATGCCGGCTTTCCAGCCGGGCAGGGCTGGGATCTGATCGAACTGCCGACGCAATCGACCGAGAGTTCCTATGCTTTGCAGGTGCAGGGCGATTCCATGCTGCCGCTCTACCGCAATGGCGACGTCCTCATCGTCGAACCGGGCGCCGTTACCCGCAAGGGCGATCGCGTCGTCGTCAAGACCACATCAGGCGAAGTGATGGCCAAGGTGCTCGAGCGCCAGACCGTCAGGTCGATTGCGCTGGTCTCGCTCAATCCCGATCATCCCGACCGCGATATTCCCATGCGCGATGTCGAATGGGTGGCGCGGATTGTCTGGGCAAGCCAATAGGTCAAGCTGGTGCGGCTTCTCCATCATGCGCTGGCGGTTCTGATGGTCCCTGTGATGGCAGCCATTGTCGTCACTGGCGGTCACACTCTGAAAGGTAGTGAAAGCGTCATCACCGTGGACCAGCTTGATCCGGGCGCCGATGCGATGGCGCAGCAGGCTGCCGGGACGCTGCCCGAGGAGCCGGCCACATCGGCCATCGCAGCTCCGCAGCCGGCGACGCATTCGAGGGCGATCGATCCCGAAATCGTCGCGCCGCCGGAACTGCCCGCCGACGGGCTTGAAC